>JAEURX010000017.1 GCA_016788885.1 Nitrospira sp.
AAATCTTTTGGCGATCAACCAGTCTTACGCGACGTGTCGCTGAAAGTGCCTGATGGCAGCTTCACGATTCTGCTCGGCCCATCCGGCTGCGGTAAATCAACACTCCTCCGCATCATTGCCGGACTCGACAGCCAGACCGCCGGCGAGGTGTCTATCGACGGCAAGGCGGTGGATCACCTGCCGCCGGCAGAACGTGACATCGCGATGGTATTTCAGCAGTATGCGCTGTATCCGCATCTCTCGGTTCGTGAGAACCTCGCCTTTGCGCTGAAGATACGCCGAGTCCCGCGCGACACGATCGAAACCCGTATCGCCGAAGCGGCTCAGTTGCTCGACATCCAGCCGTTACTAGACCGCAAACCCAAAGCGCTCTCCGGTGGTCAACGACAGCGCGTCGCCATGGGTCGCGCCATCGTGCGGAAACCCAAATTGTTCCTCTTCGATGAACCGCTTTCCAACCTGGATGCGCAACTGCGCACCTCGATGCGGATCGAGTTGAAAAAACTGCAGCAACGCCTGCAGGCGACCATGATCTATGTCACCCACGACCAGGTTGAAGCGATGACACTAGGCGACCGCATCGTGGTGATCGAAGGGGGACGCATCCATCAGGCAGATGATCCTCAGCAGACCTACAACGCTCCGGCCGATCCCTTCGTCGCCTCCTTCATCGGCACGCCCCCGATGAACCTCTGGCAAGGTCGCCTGACGACGGAGCAAGGCAGGTCCTTCTTCCGCAGCCACGATCTGACCATCCCACTCCCGGCAGGACTGATCCCACCTCAGCCAACGCCCACATCCGCCGTCACGCTCGGCATCCGTCCGGAAGATATCGTGCTCCGGGAATCCCCGGAAGCCGTACCAGTCACAGGCACGGTAGACCTGGTGGAGGATCTTGGCGCAGACCTCCTGTTGCATTGCCAGATCGGTGCACTGCGCCTCGTGGTCAGAACGACTCGCCGCACGGACAGCGTCCAGGGACAGGCGCTGCCCTTCTATTTCCCTCTCGACAAGCTCCATCTCTTCGCCGACAACCGTCGGCTCGACCCGATCACCACGCCCACTTGACTGTGGCCGCGACTTTCTTATCTCTGTGATAGCGGGCACGCTGAACGACGGAGAAAAACCGCCCGTTCGCTTGCATTGCATCCGGAGACCCCGTAAGCTCCGGAAAGGATTGCGTTCTTTGCCTCAACTTCACACAGCATTTGGATAGGGACCGACCCTGATGGCGACAGCACAACGCGGCTACTATGAAATTCTCGGCATCCAACGGGACGCCTCTGCCGACGACATCAAGAAAGCCTTTCGCAAGCGGGCCCGTGAAATCCATCCCGACCTCCATACCGGCGCAAAAAAAACGGAAATGGAGAAGAAGTTCAAAGAATTGAACGAAGCGCATGAGGTGTTGTCGGACCCGGACAAGCGAAAAAAATACGATCAGTACGGCCAGAACTGGGAACAAGCCGAGGCGTACGAGAAGGCCCGACAGCAGGCAGGTGCCCAAACCGGACGCGGCGGCCAAGCCGGTGGATTCAGCGGCGATTTCGGAGACATCTTCGAAACATTTTTCAGCGGCCGTGGGCGTGGAGGTGCGGCAGGAGGAACCGCGGGGTTCGCGGTCGATGGGGAAGACCTGGAAACCGACGTTCACCTCAGCATCCGCGATGTGCTGACCGGCGTCACCCGACGCATCGATCTGACCGAACGCGTCGTCTGCAAGGCCTGTGGCGGCAGCGCCATCGTCCGAGGGCGCCCCTGCGTGGTGTGCGGGGGGGCCGGCACTCAGGCGGAAAAACGCACCATCGAAGTCCGGATCCCGGCCGGCGTGGAGAACGATACCCGCGTGCGCATTGCGGGCAAGGGACAACCAGGGGTCAATGGAGGCAAGCCCGGCGATCTGTACCTGCGTGTCCATCTGCAGACCAACGGAGTGTTCCGGCAAAAAGGATCCGACATTCAGGTCACGCTGCCGGTCTGGCCCTGGGAAGCAGCACTCGGCGCCGAAGTGATGGCCCCGACGCTGACCGAGCCGGTGAAGGTGAAGATTCCTCCCGGCAGCAAAGCCGACAGCAAGCTGCGCCTGAAAGGCAAAGGATTGCCCACCGCCACCGGCGAGCAGGGCGATCTCTTTCTCAAGTTAAAAGTCGTCATGCCCACCGCCATCTCCGACGAGGAACGCGCGCTCTACGAACAATTGAGCCGCGGTCGCCACAGCGATCCGCGCGCCGAGATCCTCGCCGCATCCAGACGCAGTTCATCCTGAGCATCCCTCACGGAGGCCGGCCGTCCATGACGTGGGTCGAATACGCGCTCCTCGCGTTCAGTTCGCTCTTTGTGATCGTCGATCCCATTGCCGTGGTCCCGGCCTTTCTCGCCATGACCCCGCGGGATTCCGTGGCCCAGCGACTGCGAACCGCACGTGTCGCCTGCCTCGTAACGGTCGGGTTGTTGACCGGGTTCGCCCTATTCGGGCAAACCCTGCTCAGCCTATTGGGCATTTCCCTCCCCGCCGTGCAAATCGCAGGCGGCCTTATTCTGCTATTGGTCTCCCTCGACATGCTGCGCGCGCAACGGTCCACAGTCCAGGAAACGGCGGCCGAAACCGCCGCCGGCACCAGCAAGGACGACATCGCCGTCACCCCGCTCGCCATTCCCATGCTCGCGGGACCGGCGGCAATCTCCACCGTGATTCTCTTGGAGACCCAGGCCACGACCTGGGCCTTGCGCGCAGTATTACTAGGATGCCTTGTACTGATCGGATTGGCGAGTTACAGTATATTAGCGATCGGCGCACGGAGCGCGAAGTGGCTGAACCCCATTGCCGAGAAGATCATCGCTCGCTTGATGGGGCTCTTGCTGGCCGCGCTAGCCGTTCAATTTATGGTCAATGCCCTCACCGGCGAACGGGGTTTGTTGCGGGGGCTGACGGGACATTAATCGCACTTAACCGAAGGAGGACTCGAATGACGACGAAACTCTTCACTCTGGCCACCGCGTCGGCCATCGCCTGCGCGTTGACGCTCTCCCCTGCCTGGGCCAATCCCGAAGGCGGATACGGCGGGCACGGCGGCGGCTATGAAAAAGACCGCCACGGCATGGGTGCCGCGATGATGGAAATGATGATGCACGGAGGCGCAGGCCACCTTATCCGGCATCTGCTGAAGCATGAAAAAGAGATCGGGCTGAGTGCCGACCAGATCACAAAACTCAAAGAACTCCAGCTCAACCTCGACAAGAACCGCATCAAGATGGAGGCCGATATTCAAGTCGCCGAACGCGAAGTGAAGGCACTGACCGACGACGAAAAGTCCGACATCGGAGCCATTGAAGCCAAGTTGAAGCAGAGCGCGGATGTGCAAATCGGGCTCCGCGTGCTCTCGGTCAAGACTCGGCGTGACGCCCTCGCCCTCCTGACCCCGGAACAGCGCGCGAAGGAGCAGGCCGAACATGAGAAAATGATGCAGCAGCACAAGGGTATGGGCGCGCCGCACGGCAAGAATCCTCATGGCGGCAACCCGCATGGTGCGAATCCGCATGGCGAGGCAAAACCGCAGTAACCCCCTTTACCGGCACTGAATCGGAGGTCATCGATGATCAAGCATCTGGCAATTCCCGCCCTCATGGTTGCGGCGCTCTGCCTGGCGACGACTCCGGCCTGGAGCGACAAGGGCCACAAGGGCAAGGACGAAAAGTGCGACGTCGCCGACCTGGTAAAGGACGCGAAGGTCACTATCGACCAGGCGATCAAAACCGCGTTGGAGGCGGCACCCGGCACGGCGGTTGAAGCTGAACTCGAAAAGAAGCATGACAAGACCGTCTGGGAAGTTGAAGTGCTCGGAGCCGACGGCGCAATGATGGAAGTGCATATCGACGCCGCGACCGGCGCCGTGATCGACAAGGAAGCCAAGCACGAGAAACACGACAAGAAAGAGAAGCACGATAAGAAGGACAAACACTAACGAGCCGTTTGCGGCAGGGTGGCATCTTCCGGTGCCACCCTGCCGACTTCCTTCCATCACGCTCCTTCAGCAGTCCGGCGGAAGCCGCGTCTCCTCAGTCCATCCCGGCCCCTCAGCTCCGCAGATTGACCCTTCACGCCCATCTATGCGAAAGTTTCGCGATCCATCTGCACTCGCTCGATGCTGAACGACAGCTTCCCGTTTCCGTAACTGAAGGAGTTTCCATGACCATCGACCCGCGACACAAAAGCCACAATCTGCTCGACGGACCGGGCCGTGCACCGGCCCGCGCCATGCTGAAAGCTGTCGGATTCACCGATGCCGACCTTGAACGCCCCCTGATCGGCGTCGCCAACACCTGGATTGAAGTCATGCCCTGCAACTTTCACCTGCGCCGGCTATCGGAGAGGGTCAAGGCCGGCATCCGCGCGGCAGGCGGCACCCCGATCGAATACAACACCATCGCGGTTTCGGACGGCATCTCCATGGGCACCGAGGGCATGAAGGCATCGCTCATCAGTCGCGAGGTCATCGCCGATTCCATCGAACTCGTCGCACGAGGGCATCTGTTCGACGGCGTCGTCGCCTTGTCGGGATGCGATAAGACCATTCCCGGCACCGTCATGGCGCTCTGCCGGCTCAACGTCCCGTCGCTCATGATTTACGGCGGCTCCATCATGCCGGGACACTTTCAAGGACATGACGTCACCATTCAAGATGTGTTCGAGGCGGTCGGCAAACACGCGTCCGGCAAGATGACCAATGCCGAATTGAAAGACCTGGAAGACCATGCCTGTCCAGGGCCCGGCGCCTGCGGCGGTCAGTTCACCGCCAACACCATGGCCATCGCGTTCGAATTCCTCGGCATTTCGCCGATGGGACGCAACGGGGTTCCGGCCATGGATGCGCGAAAGGACGATGTGGCCTTCGAATGCGGCAAATTGGTCATGGACCTCCTCAAGAAAGACATTCGCCCCAAGCAGATCATCACGCGGCGCTCCATCGAAAATGCCATCGCTGCCGTCGCGACGACCGGCGGCTCAACGAATGCCGTCTTGCATCTGCTGGCTGTGGCGCGCGAAATGGGTGTGCGGCTCACCATTGATGATTTCGATAAGATCAACCGCAAGGTGCCGTTGCTGGCGGATTTGAAGCCCGGAGGTCACTTTACGGCAGCGGATCTCTATGCGGCCGGCGGCACAACCCTGGTGGCGAAACGCTTGATCGATGCGAAGATCCTGCACCCGGACCAGATCACGGTCACCGGACGGACGATCGGCGAAGAGGCCAAAGCCGCCGTCGAAAAACCGGACCAACAGGTGCTCCGGCCACTGTCCACACCGATCAAGCCGACAGGCGGCCTGGTCATTCTGAAGGGCAACCTCGCACCGGAGGGCTGTGTCGTGAAAGTCGCCGGTCACTCGATCATGCATTTCAGCGGTCCGGCAAAGGTGTACGAACGCGAAGAAGATGCCTTCAAGGCCGTGCAGGCCGGAAAGATCAAAGCCGGCGATGTCGTCGTAATTCGTTATGAAGGACCGTCAGGCGGGCCCGGCATGCGGGAAATGCTCGGCGTCACCGCTGCGATCGTCGGAGCCGGACTCGGCGATTCCGTCGCATTGCTGACGGACGGACGCTTCTCTGGTGCCACGCACGGTCTGATGGCCGGACATGTCTCCCCGGAGGCCGTCCGAGGCGGTCCGATCGCCGCTGTCAAGACCGGTGATGTCATCACGTTCGACATCGCGAAACGGCGGCTGGACGTCAACGTGACGCAGAAGGAACTGGCCTCCCGCCTGAAGAAGGTCAAACACCCGGCGCCTCGCTACGTTTCCGGCGTGATGGGGAAATATGCCCGCCACGTCTCTTCGGCCTCCGAAGGGGCGGTGACCAACTAACCATGTTGACCCTGTCTCGGCGGAGTCTTGCGGCGGCGATGATCGCCGCCGCTTGCCTCCTCGGGGCAACTTCTCCCAGTGAGGCAGTCGAGCCGCCTCAGCCCCTGTGCAGCGATTGGCAACGCCGCCAGCCCCAATGGATCTGGTGCGATGATTTCGAAGTCGACCGGCTCAGCAACTATTTCGAATACGACATCCGGCACGGCCGGTTCGTCCGTGAGGAAGGAGCTGGAGTCGGCGCTTCCATCGGCATGCGTGCGGAATACCTTCCCGGCGATCCGCACGGCGGCTCGCTCCACCTGGCATTCGGCAAGACGCCCAGCGCGTACATGAAACCAGTCGATGCCGGAACCGCCAAGTATCGTGACATCTACTGGCGGTTCGACCTGCGGCTGCAACCGGGCTGGACAGGCGGCGGGGCGGATAAACTCACTCGAGCGACCATTCTCTCCACCGACCGGTATGCCCAGGCGGCCATCGGCCATCTATGGAGCGGCGGCCTGCCCGGCTCTGATCCGGAACGCCTGTATCTCGACCCTGCATCCGGCACGGATGAGTCAGGCGCGTTGCGGACCACTACCTACAACGATTTCCCGCGATTGCGATGGCTGGGAGCGGCCGGCGGCGAGACGCCGTTGTTCAGTCCGGCAAAGATCGGCACGTGGTTCTGTATTGAAGTGCACATGAAGCTCAACCAAGGCGATGCGGGCGACGGCATCTTTGAATATTGGATTGACGATCAGCTGGAGGCACGGCGAACCGGCCTAAACTGGATCAGCACCTATCAGGACTACGGTATCAATGCCGTGTACCTGGAACAGTATTGGACCTCTGTCCCATTCAGCCGGGTCCAGCAGCGCTACTGGGACAACTTCGTGGTTTCTACCGCCCGCATTGGATGTACCCGATGAGGGAGAAGCCCGACGAGGGCGGCGGCGGGGACCGAAAAAGTTAACTATTTCTTGATCAACCAACCCGCCAGACTGGTGTAGACTGCGCATCCGCTCATGACGCCGCCCCGACGCAACGCCTTAGACCCACAGCTCCCATCCCCCGCGCCTTCACTTGCCGGCGGACGGCCCGTGACCAGTGATCTGTCCCGTCCCGAATGGTTTATTAACCGTGAATTGAGCCTCCTGGAATTCAATCGCCGTGTTCTGGATCTCGCGAAGGACCAGAAAGTTCCCCTGCTGGAGCGACTGAAATATCTCTGTATCGTCAGTTCCAATCTGGATGAGTTTTTCGAAGTGCGTGTGGCCGGACTCAAAGAGCAGGTCACGCATGGAGCCGAACAGCGAGGCGCCGATGGCCTGACGCCATCCGAACTACTGAGCCGCATCGCCGTGCTGACTCATCAGCTCGTTCACGAACAGTATCATGTGCTGAATCACGCGCTGATCCCGAAGCTTGCCGACGAACGCATCCGGTTTCTCAAGCGGGTCGACTGGATGCCGTCGCACATTCGCTGGATGCGCCGCTTCTTTTCGCGAGAATTGTTGCCGCTGCTGAGTCCGGTCGGTCTTGATCCCGCGCACCCGTTTCCCAAGCTCCTCAACAAGAGTCTGAATTTTCTGGTCACGCTCGAAGGAACGGATGCCTTTGGCCGCCCAAACGGCACCGCGATCGTTCAGGTCCCGCGCTCGCTTCCGCGCGTGATCCACCTACCTGTACGCAACACCGCCTGGCCGCATGATTTCGCATTCCTGTCGTCGGTCATCCACGCCTTTGTCCATCAGCTGTTTCCCGGCATGCAAGTCACCGGCTGTTACCAGTTTCGCGTGACGAGAAACAGTAACCTGTTCGTCGACGAGGAAGATGTCGACGACCTTCGGCGGGCACTCGAGGGCCAACTACCGGAACGGCGATTCGGCGACGAAGTGCGACTTGAGGTGGCCGACAACTGCCCTGCGGATCTGGTTTATTTCCTTCGTGAACAATTCCATCTGGAAGCCCGCGACGTGTATCAATGCCACGGGCCGGTGAACTTGCATCGGCTGATGGCCGTGCCGGATCTCGTCGATCGACCGGATTTGAAATTCGCCCCCTTCACGCCCAGCGTTCCCACGCCCCCCATCCCGAGTGAGGATTGGTTCGACGCCATTCGCCAGGGTGACATCCTGCTGCACCATCCCTATCAGTCATTTGCCCCGGTGACAGAGTTTCTCCGCCAGGCAGCTACCGATCCGCACGTACTCACCATCAAGCAAACCTTGTATCGGACGGGAGCTGATTCAGCCATCGTGCAATCGCTGGTGGATGCCGCGCGTGGCGGAAAAGAAGTCACCGTGGTCATCGAATTGCGGGCACGTTTTGACGAGGAAGCCAACATCGAACTGGCGCACGACTTGGAAGAAGCCGGCGCTCATGTGGTGTATGGGGTTGTGGGACTCAAGACACATGCCAAGATGAGCCTCGTTCTTCGGCGTGAAGGCCGCCTCCTGCGCAGCTACACCCACCTCGGCACCGGCAACTACCACGCCCGCAACGCGAAACTGTACACCGACTTCGGTCTGCTTACCTGCGATGCGGCGATCGGGCGGGATGTCCGGACGGTCTTTCAGCAGCTCACGTCCCTAGGACAACCGGGTCGCCTCAAACACCTGCTGCAGTCGCCGTTCACGCTGCATGCCACGCTGCTGAAATGGATCGGCCGTGAAACCGACCGCGCCAAGAAGGGCAAACCCGCCCACATCATTGCCAAGATGAACGCGCTGTTGGAGCCGCAGATTATTCGCGCGTTGTACAAAGCCTCCCAAGCCGGTGTCAAAATCGACCTCATCGTCCGAGGGCCTTGCGCGCTACGGCCCGGTATCGCGGGACTGTCGGAACATATCCGAGTGCGGTCGATCATCGGCCGGTTTCTCGAACATAGTCGAATCTTTTACTTCTTGAACGACGGCGATGATCGAGTCTTCCTCTCCAGTGCCGATTGGATGGACCGCAACTTCTTCCGGCGCATCGAAGTCGCGTTTCCGGTGTTGGAGAACACCTTGCGGCAGCGTGTGATCGACGAGGGCCTCCGCCCCTACCTCGAAGACAACACCCACGCCTGGACGCTCCATCGAGATGGCACCTATCGGCGCCTGACACCGGGACGCCGGTCTCCACGCTCAGCCCAACACTGGCTGATGAACAAGCTGGTGACATCGTAGCGCTTAGCGTTCGATGGACCGTCCCCTTCACAGACGTGTCGTGTTCACATCGTCTTACCCTCCCCCATATCCCCCTGTCGTTTTCCCTGTGTAACCTGTGACGCAACAGTCCGTGCGGGAATGCGGAGCGCCATGTCATGGATAGCCCAGAAATCGGACGCTCCTGCCGCCAATTCTGCTGTGTCATGTGTCGGCGATTGCTCAATCTCGACAGGGCTACCGGCTCCAGGCAGTCTCCAGACGCTCTGATCGGCCAGGTATCAGAGCGGAACGTCGTCGGCCTTCTCTGACAATGGCTCACCGATAAAGACCTTCATGGGCATTGGGACTTGAGTTGCGTCCACCTCTCCGCGCCTCTCTCCCTGGCTGTTTCCCCTCTTCTAAGCCGGAGCGGGACAGCCACCCATTTCATCGAGGCCGCGCATGCTCATACGTGACCAGGAAGACGCGTGAGCATGCACTGCTATGATCAATTCATGTTGGGCAGATGCAACAGACCAAGCAGTGATGGGCATGCAAACGAAGAAGGCTCATGGTCGTCGAACGGATCATGCATGAAATCCATCGACTACTCTGGGCCACCGCACACACGACGGACGATAGGCTCGGCGGAAAAGCACCCAGGAGCGGGCCGATGCGAGAGGCGGCGGCGTACCGGCCACCGGCATACACCGGCCATGCGACTCAATACCGGCTACAATGCATCGGCGGCAAGACTCTCAATACGTGCCTCAATGCACGTGCGACAGAGAGTGGCTTGAGATCGTCGACTCGATTGAGTAAACGGAATCTCTTTCCAACACTCCCGGCAGGTGCCGTGGACATGCATGGGCGCGGGACGAAGCGACAGGACGTCTTTCCGGCGGGGACGGGACCGATAGACCTGGAAACCTCCGTGTACGAGTCGCATCATATTCCTCCTCTGCTAGCAGTAACCGTTTCAAGAGGAGCATACAGGGCGGACATCACACACAGGTGCGGAACAGGTAAACAGTGTGTTAACAGAGGCGGACGATGGATGGGGATGTGAGAGAGGACTCGGAGCCGGCGTCTGCTTGTATCGGGAGCGGAACGCAATGTCAGGCAGAAGGGAAACAACCTCCCGCATGACATCAGCGGGCTCAAAGCACATGCGCAGGCCCCGTTACCGCGAGGAGGGACGATACCGATCGATCACAGGCGACCAGGCCGGCTCGAGATCGCGTTTGGCGGTCGCCAGGAAGCGGGATTCAGCTTCGGCATCCCGACTCCCACGCTTGAGGCCAACCGTGTGCACGGCGAAATAGGCCGGCGTCCCCAGCACTTGAAGATCGGCAATCACATTGGCCAAGGGCTTGCCCCAGAAGGCCTCGAAATAGTGCTCCTGCACCTCGTCGGCGGCCTTCTCTTGCAGCACCATCGTCGAGGCCCCCACCTCATACTCTCCCATGAACGCAATGGCCCCTGGAGCCACGGTCGTGTCGCTTTGTGCGACGACCGATTTCGGCAGGAGAAACAGCGTGACTTCGCGCACCTTGCCGAACCCCTTCTCCGACGTGCTGAATGCCACCGCCGCGTAGCGACCGGGCGGGACATTTTGTACGTATACCGTCCCGCCGCCACTGCTGCCGGACGGTGGAACCACGATGCTCGTGGGAATCAACTTCGTCCCGTCAAACAGGTCACGGTCCTTCTCGATCTTGACGAGATAGAGTCGATCTTCCGTATTGGGCACCCAAGCAGGGCTCTTCATGGTGAGACCAATCACAGCGCTCTGTTGATCAACCGGCTTCGTAATCCGAACCGGAGAGACAAACTCCCCGGCGAGTATCTGAAACTGCTTCTTCGGAGGCTTGCTGGCACAGGCCGCACCGGACAACAAGGCCATGGCAACGATCGCGATCAGTGCTCTCTTCATGCATGTCCCTCTGGATTGACGCAACCTGATTGGCGGCCCCAGTGTAGGAGATCCGAGGCGGCGTCACAATAGCTACTTATGCAGGGTGTCGGGAGCTCAAGGGCACACCGGACTCAATCGGTGGGTGTGGCACAGGCTCATGGCAGTGAGGAAGTCTACTGCGGTGGATCGTCTCAGGGACCGGAACGGCCACACAGGAGCGGACTACGGAACCGGCACGACCGGGGCAAGGGGAGCCTCTGCAGCTGTTTTCCCCTGGCTTTGGCTCTCCAGCGACAGACGCTTTAACACACTTTTCGCGCGCTCTTCCAAACGCTCGGCCTCGCCGGATCGCTGCCTCCGCCTCAGGAGCGAGGCATAATTCTTTAAGGTCTTCACGTAGGCATCACGATCATACCCCACCGCCTGCTCGTAGATACCCAGCGCCTGCTTATACAGGTCTTCGGATTGGTCGAGCTTGTTCTGCGATTGATACAGAGAGGCGAGATTTTTCAACTCTCCGGCCACGTGAGGATTGTCGGCCCCTTGCTGTTTCTCGCGGATGGCGATGGCTTGCTGAAACAACGGCTCAGCTTGGGAGTAGAGTCCTTGCAGCTCATACAGCTGCCCCAAGCGGCTCATGGCCTCCGCCGTATCGACATGCTCATTCCCGATTGATTTTCGGAAGATGCTCACGGCACGCTGATACAACACCTCGGCCTGGGGATACTGATTTTGCGCCCGGTAGGTGTCGGCCAGGTTTTCAAGATTTCTGGCAACGATCGGATGATACGGCCCGAAGGCTTTTTCGTGAATCGTCAACGTCCGCTGATACAGCGGCATGGCTCGGGCATGTTGCCCCTGCGCCTGATAGAGCTGGGCCAGATTGTCGCGGGTGATGGCGGTTAAACTGTGCTCCGGGCCCAGCTGCTTTTCGAGAATGTCCAGCGCCCGCTGCAACACCGGTTCCGCATCGGAGAACCGATGCTGGTCCTGATACACCACGGCAATGTTGTTCAGACTTTCTGCCGTCTTACTGTGATCCGCGCCGAACACCTTCTCTCGAATTTCCCGGGCACGTTGATGAAGCGCCTCCGCCTGGGTGTAGAGCCCCTGACGACGGTAGAGTTCGCCTAGATCCGTCAGGCTCGCAGCCGTCTCCGCATGAGCCGGACCATAGACCCGTTCGCGGATCGCCAGAGCTTCCTGAAACAACGCTTCGGCACGGGGATAGCGAGCCAACTCCCGATTCACCTCACCCAATTGGCTCAAGGTTTCAGCCAAGCGTTTTCCCTGCGGATCCAACACTTCGGCCTCTTTTCGAGCCGCGACAAATGATTCTTCCGCATGCGTGTAATCTCCGGAGCGCATCGCGTTGGTGCCCTCCGTCATCGCCGACCGCCAACGGTGATCCTCCGCGCAACCTGAGACGAAGCCCAGGACGGCCAGACCAAGGGTAAGTGCTCGGGCATTCAATCGCATGCTCATGGTGGTTCACTCGTGGATGGTGAGGAGGTTACTGTTCGGAAATGCTGTTTGATCTGCAGGATACCACTAAGACTTACCCCCTCCAAGGCCTCAAATCAACCCCGGAAGCGGTTCTTTTTCAGCAACCAACATTTCGTACATATTTTCAATTAGTTAACACGCACCCACTCAATACGACCGAGCCCTGTTCACGACGGACTGTACCGGATCACTGGCAGGTCTGATGAGAGCACACCCGACTAGCGTTGTTGCTGGGTGGAGTCGACGAGGGGAGCAAGCCTCGCAATACCGGAGGTGTCATAGGGGAGGACGCTGAAGACCTTCGCCACATCGATGGCCGGCTTCCCCGGGCGCAAGGCTTTTTGCGCCAGTGTTGCCACCCACGACAGCGGAAGGAGCACGAATCTGGGCAGCCACCATACCGACAGATCCGGGTTAGCCTGGCGAAGACGATCCAGCAGCTCGCGTTTGGTCGGAGACACGGGGTCAAGCAAATTCAAAGGGCTTGGTACCTGGTCCCAGGCGTCTGTCATCCAACCGAGGAAACGACCGGCAAATCCGACATCCACGACGCCCAGACGGTCACCCGCCGACCCGACCGCCACAAAGATATTGCCCAGGCGCTTGCCGAGGCGGCCGGGCGGATCGAAATCGCGATAATCGACCAATGCGCCCGGGCGAATAACCTTCACCGACAGGCCCAACTCCTTCCCGAGTTGCACGGCTAGACGTTCCGATTCCAGCTTACCCCAGACATAAGGCCCCGACCCTTTGCTGTCCGGTTCCAAGGGATGGTTATCGGGAATCGGCTGCCCCGTGCCCTGAGCCAACACGGCAAGACTACTGACATGGACGAAATGCTTGATGCCCGCCGCAGCCGCGCCACGAATCATGTGTTCCGTCGCATCGAGCGAATTCCGCTGATGCTCCGGCCAGCCGCCGGCCGTTTCTGCGGCGGCATGAATGACCGTATCCACACCCTTGAAGAGATGAACGGAAGCTCCGGTCGCCACATCGGCCACCACATATTCCGTGCCCGCAATCCGCTCCCAGGGCGAGGGTTCCCGCCGGGCCACCACCCGGACAGGGCGTCCACGCGACAACAAGGCACGGACGATTTCCTTTCCCAAAAATCCCGTTCCACCAGTCACCAGCACACCGCGGCTTTCTACTGGTTTCGGCGCAGCCGCCGCCAGAGCTTTGGCTTCGCCCGCCTTCAATGCCTTCGCCACCCGTTCACAGATACGGACGGTCTCCAACAAGCTCTCGGGCGACAAGGGCGACGGAGTCCCGTTGCGGGCCGAGTCATAGAACGCCGAAAAGAGTTCGGCTAGTCCCGGATAACTCCGCTGGCTCTTGAGGAAGCGGCTCGCCATCGCCGAGGTCGTACCGGTCAACAGCTGCCAAGCTTGTCGGTAGGGAGCGAATAATTTATCAATACCGGACGATCCTGGCCCGATGGCTCGTTGCGTGGTACTACGGACGTAATCGGCAAAGAGAGATCCGTTCTTGCCGATCACCCGCAAGTAACTTTCGACGGGGCGTCCCTCCAGCGTCACGATCAACGCCCCGGTGACGCCGCCTCGACGCACCAGCGCATGGACCGTCCCGGCCTGACTGACTTCCAGCGACAAGAGTTCCGTGCGCCCCTCCCCGGCTTGCTCCAACACCTGAAGCAGCAGATAGACGGGATGCGGCAGGATATCAAGCAATTGATGGTCGGCGCGAAGTACCTTCCTGCCGCCGGGCGCATGCCGGACCGTCCGGAAGGAAAAATAACTCTCGACATGCACCACCCGGCCGATCGAAGGCAAGTATTGCGTCAACACCCGGGTGGGCGGTTCGTACAGCAGCTGGTGGCCGGCACAGACGCGAAGGCCTTTGGCGCTGGCTTCATCCAGGATCTGCTGCGCGTCTTCGACGGATTCGGTGAACGGCTTCTCGACGTAAATATGGCATCCGGCCTTGAGCGCCATGCGTGCGAGCGGGGCATGGGTCGCCGGCGGAGTGATGATATGGACGACATGAAGTTTTTCCGAGGCGAACAGCTCTTCCGGCGTCTTGAAGCAGCCGATTCCCGGTACAATGTCGCGCATGGCAGCCTGAGCCGCATCGGAGGGATCGGCCACCGCAACCAACTGCACGCCGGGGCATCGCAAGATGGCGCGGGCGTGATGCTGCGCATGGCGGCCCGCGCCGATGAGCGCGATCCGCAAGGGTCCTGACACTGGAGTGTTCGGGTTAGAGTTCGTCACAAGTCGTCTGCAAGTGTGCAGAGCTACTATAGTCTATTCTCGCGCGTTCTTGAAGCCTTCTTCGAAATTAGTGCAAGGGGGTGGGGTGGCCGTCCCGAGCAAAGAATAGCCATTGACCAACTTACGGGGCGCGGCTTGACGACGTACGAATCGTGAAGGGAAATGTGTCGCGCTACTTATGTCTGCCGTCGCAGGGAAAACACTGGTCCATACAATCCGGACAGAGTCCCCCATTGAACTGAATCGCCGAACGTTCTGCAATGAAGGTGGCCAGATCATACCACTCGCCCGATTGGTCCGGAACGCGTTTGCACCAGGAGCATAGATTGATGATGCCCTGAGGCCTTCCCAGCCGCTCCTCCGTTCTCCAGATGGCTTCCGTCTGTGAGTTCGGTAGGGCAAGGTGTCGATCGCCTGGGACGCGCTGATGAAAGACGAACACCGCCCCCAGCACCGCGCCGCCGTCATCGACAACCGGCGCGACACTCCCGCGAATGGACCGCAGCTCCCCTTGCCTAGAAATCACTGTCGCCTGATCGATAGTCACGAGACGCATCTCTGCCATTGCCTGATTGGCAGGATTGTTCCCCTGCTGAGTCCCCTCATCATCGGGAAAGCCCATGAGCGCCGTCACACTCATGCCCACGGCCTCCTCCTGAGTCACCCTGGTAAATTCTTCAGCCGCGGGATTCATATACGTGACCCGGCCGCCTCGATCCGTTGTCACGATCCCGTCACCGATACAACGCACCGTCGTGGCAATCCATCGCAACCGTTCACGCATGTGGCGGTCATGTTGAGCCCGGTGCAGGGCCAACTCAATCGTCGTACGCAGTTCATTGGCCTGATAGGGTTTGAGCATGTAGCCGGCAGGTGACGTCACCTTAGCCCGCTCCAGCGTATGGTTGTCGGCATAGGCCGTCAGATAGATGACCGGCACATCCTGCCGACGCTGAATCTGGAGAGCGGTTTCGACCCCATCCATTTTCCCTTTCAGCACGATATCCATCAGAATCAAATCGGGATGCGTGTCACCCGCCTTGCGGATCGCGTCCTCCCCCGACGTCGCAGTGGCCGGAACTCGGTACCCCAGCCTCTGTAGGCTGAGCTGAATGTCTTTCGCCACGACCGGTTCGTCTTCCACGATCAAGATACTCGCTGGTTCCATGGCGTTCACACCCTTTCTGAGTAGTGCAGTTGCTGGAAACGAATTCGCCATTCCGTCCCGAAACCACTGGTCAGTTCCGTATGCCCATCCAGCTTCTCCGCAAGCAAGCTGACGAGTTCGAGCCCCAATGAATCGGGATTGTTGAGCACGCCGTCTTTGGGAATCCCGATTCCATCATCGCTGACGCGGAGCGTAAACGTGCCGTCGACATGGTCCAGCAAGGCGATGCGCACCGTCCCGCTCCCGTGATCGACGAACGCGTGCTTGAGGCAATTCGACACCAACTCGTCGATGATCAATCCGCAGGTCAATCCGGTGTCGATATCGAATTCGACATCATCCACAGTCAAGTCCAACGTAATCAGCGTGGGATCGACGCCGTACGAGCGAAACAGGTGTCCGGTCAAGGTGCGAATGTAATCGCCCATTTTGATATGAGAGAGATCGTGTGAGCGATGGAGAGTTTCATGCAGCAGCGCGATCGACGTAATACGCACCTGGCACTCACGAAACAACTGGTTCACCACCGGATCCTTGATGGACGCCGACTGAAGGTTGAGCAGACTGGAAATGACTTGCAGGTTGTTCTTCACCCGATGATGGACTTCCCGCAACAGACTTTCCTTTTCCTTCAACATGCGGCGGAGCTGATCTTCCATGTCTTTCCGCTCCGTCAAATCCATGCACGTGCCGATGTACCCGCCGAATCGGCCGTCCTCGTCGAACAAGGGCACGCCGGCGTCCATGATCCAGCGATACTCACCGTCGTGACGGCGTAACCGATACTCCAACGAAAACGGCCGTTCGGACCTGAAGGCATCCAGGTACGACTTTCGGCAGCGGTCTAAATCATCGACGTGAATGCCGGTGAACCAATTGTCCCCAATTTCTTCCTGCATCGTGCGCCCGGTAAACTCCAACCACCGCCGATTGATGAAGGTGATGTGGGTGTCCGGGCCGGCCATCCACACCATGACCGGCGCCGTGTCGGCCATCATCCGGAATCGCGCTTCGCTCTCCCGCAACGCCGCCTCGATGCGTTTCTTCACCGTCACGTCCCGCGCAATCGCCGATGCCCCCATCACACAGCCGTCGGAATCCTTCACCGGCGAAATCGTCAGAGACACGTCGATGCGGTCGCCCTTCTTTCGTCGCTGTACCATTTCGACATTACGCACATGTTCACCGCGCGCGATACGGTCCAACATCATCGGCACTTCATCCAGTCGATTCGGCGGACAGAGCACGGAGATCGGCCGCCCCAACACCTCCTCTGCGCTGTATCCATAGACTCGTTCAGCGCCGCCGTTCCAACTCTGAATCATTCCGGTCAGGGTCATCCCGATGATGGCGTCGTCGGACGACTTCACGATGGCCACCAGTTCAGACACCGCTTCGGCCCGCAGGACTTCGAGTTCTTGATTGACGGCAGCAAGCGCGGAAGTGCGTTCGTGCACCTGCTGCTCGATGTCTTCATTGATCCGCAACAACTCCGCCTCGTCACGCTGGCGCCGCAAGCAAAGCAGCGCGGTGACCCAAATCACCATCAAGGCAAACGCCCGGTTCACGGCACTCACCCAGGTCAATGCGTAAAGCGGGCTGTGAAACAGATCGAGAATGGTGACACACGACGCCGTGGCGGCCACCCAGAAGGTAATGCGCGGATAGGGAATGCGCGACGCGATAAGTACAGGCACGACGTACAACGAAGTGATGGTCAAGCCCAAGGGCAGCCACCAATCGACCGCCCCGATCACGGCAATGAGCGCCAACGCCACACCCAAAATCGAGTAGCTGTTGCGGATCATGCCCAAAAAGAAGGATGAAGGAATTGTCATAATCATAACGACGCCGTCTCCGGTCGCCAGATACGTACGAGCAATCCCTATGCCTTGGGTCTCGCGGGCGTGCCGCAATCTCCCTCCGCATGTGGAAGACCTGATAGGCTGGGCCCCACTAACCAGGCGCCACACCGTGCCCTTCGCCGCCGTGCAGGGAGTGACCAAGGGGAAGACGCTACCGCGCCCGCCCACCATGTCGATCGCTCATCCAGCCGGTCTCATTAGGGAACCCTCGTCCGCGTGCGTGTCGGTGTACACCGACACCTTCTGACTGTTCAGACTTGAACGAGGCGCAAACGGCTGTCCTGTCGTTGGTCCAACGACCAGCCTTGAAGCGTGGACAAGGACGTGCCCATGGAGACCTAGTGCTTCATGCGGGAGGACAGGCAGATGCACCATGCGAAGTCCACGAGGGCGTCGCAGCCTTCGCCGACAGGCATGGATGCGCACAGAGAGAGCCCTAAGAAATAGGAGCAGGAATGGAGCGCGGAACCATCCCCCGCGCGGAGATCGAGGTGAGGCTAGCGTTTACGATAAAACGCGGCGATCGTCTGCACGACATACTGGAGTTGCTCATCGCGCAATTCCGCAAAGATCGGAAGGGACAGGACTTCCTCAGCCGCTCGCTCCGATTGCGGGAAGGCACCCTTCGGGTACCCCAGGTCGCGGTAGCAGTTTTGCAGGTGCAACGGCAGCGGATAATACACTTCCGTACCCACGCCCTGCTCTTTCAAATAACTGCGTAATTCGTCGCGCTTCTGCACGCGAAGGGTGAATTGATTGAAGACATGAAAGTTTTCCCGGCCCACGACAGACAAGGTGACGTGATCGGTCAAGTGCGCCTCGGTCAACAACTGCACATAGTGCGCGGCATTTCGGCGGCGCCCTTCGGCCCATTGATCGAGCCGTTTCAATTTCACCAGCAAGACGGCCGCTTGCAGGGCATCCAACCGGCTATTGATGCCGATCGCTTCATGCACGTATCGCACACGACTCCCGTGAACCCGCAACATGGCAATCGACTCCGCGAGTGCCTTGTCGTTTGTGGTCACCATTCCAGCATCGCCGAACCCGCCCAGATTCTTCGAGGGGAAGAAGCTGAAACAGGCCAGATCGCCCAACACGCCGGCTCGCCGTCCGTTTTGCGCGGCGCCGATCGCTTGGCAGGCATCTTCGATCACACCGATCTTGTGTCGTCGCGCAATCTCGTTGATCGCGCCCATGTCTGCGCATTGGCCAAACAGATGCACCGGAATGATTGCCTTGGTCCGTTTGGTGATGGCCCGTTCCAACAACTGCGGGTCCATATTGAAGTCATCAGAACGGATATCGATGAAGACCGGCTTGGCACCCAGCCGAGAAATCGCCCCGGCCGTGGCGAAGAAGGTGAACGGCACCGTGATCACCTCATCGCCTGCCTTTACCCCCAAGGCCATCAACGCCAGCAACAAGGCATCGCTTCCGGATGCCACCCCCACGGCATGCGTGCTGCCGACATACGCGGCCACGGCTTCTTCCAATGCCACCACACGGGGCCCGAGGATAAAGCCCTGCTCATCACAGGTCGCTTCGATCGCGGCCAGGATTTCACTGCGCAGGGATTGGTACTGGGCCTTCAAATCAAGCAGCGGAATGTTCATCGTCTCCCTCGGTCCACTCATGACAATCGATTGGGCTGCAACTTCATCACATCGCCGACAGGCCGCCTGCTATGCAGGAGGTACGTATACAGCGACTGATACTGTTTGACGGTTTCCTGGATGGTAAACTCTTCCGGCAATTGGTCGTTCCCGTTCCGAAGGTCCGCGCGGAGCCGTTCATCGCCCAACATCTGGCACACTCGCCCTGCGATGGCCCGGACATCGCCGGCCGGGCAGAGCGTTCCCTGAATGCCTTCCACAATCGCTTCGGCAGCGCCACCCACTCGGGTCGCCACGATCGGAACCCGGCTCGCCCTCGCTTCCAGAATCGCGCAGGGCAGGCCTTCCCATTGAGAGGTCAACACGAAGACGTCAAGCGCTTTCAGCAGCGCCGGGACATCACGGCGCCAACCAAGCAGGGTGACCCGCCCCTGAAGTCCCTCTGCCTGAATCATCGCCTCGATGCGCGGTCGTAGCTCGCCGTCCCCGACCAGAATACAGTGTGCCGCGGACATCCGCTGGCACACCAGCGCGGCCACACGGATAAAATCTTCGGGCGATTTTTGCGGTTTCAGGCACGAGACCGTCCCCACGAGCAGATCCTCAGGACCCACTCCCAGTGTGGCCCTGAGACGGTCGCGCTCCGCCGACTCGATCCGAACAGAGAACGCGCGCGGATCAATGCCGGGCCTGACCACCGACACCTGGGAGGCCGTAAACAATCCCCATTCAAGCCCCTGACGGCGATCAGCCTGCGAAACCGCGATCCAATGGGTGGTCACGCGCCCGACCATCCATTCAAGCCCGATCAGCAGTCGCTGAAGCCAAAACGGCTGCGCGGGCGTCACACCATACCCGTGTATCGTGTGCAGAATACAGGGAACACCGGCCAACCAGGCAGCGACGCGCCCTAGGATACCAGCTTTTGAACTGTGGGTGTGGACAATCTTTGGCCGGAGCCGTCGGAAGGTCGCGACGAGTTCCCAGAGGGCACGCAAATCGTGCAGCAATTGAATCTCCCGCCCCAGGGAAGGAATCAGCTGCAGTTCCACGCCCTGAAGCGCATGCGCCTCCGCGGTCAACAGTCCGTCGGGCCCTGCAATCAGCACCGGACGGAATCGCCGGCGATCCAGGCTCGACACCACCTGCATCGCCACTTCCTGTGCTCCCCCCAATTCCAGCTTGGTGATGACGTGACAGACTACATCCATGATGATCCCACGCTCAGGCGGCGGCCTTCATCCGTAAGTGCGCGGCAACCCGCTGCCCCTGGGCAATCGCGTCCTCCATCGACGTATGCTCCCACAGCCCATACCTTCCGATCGACGAAATGCCTCGCCGGTCCAGTTCTCCCAACAGCTCCTTCACTGCCCGTCCTCGATACCGATCGAACAGCACGTAGGCATAATGCAGATCCTTCACATCCGACATCACGACGTCATCCGACGGGAGCAACACACCGGCCTGCGCCAATCCCCGGCGAACCCGTTCGATGAGCGATGCGTCCGACTCCCGCTCCGTCGGCTGATGCGAAATTTCCACATAGAGCGAGCTGCATCCTGGCTGGCCCATCGAGGCAGAGAAATTCATGGGGAACCCAGCCCGATAGAACGGGTACCGGTGCTCCGGGAAATAGATCCAGTGTTTGTCTGAAATGCGTTCCCGAGCGACGGCGAGATTCACGTTGTACACGGACACCCAACGCAGCGACTCAGCCAGTTCCCGCATCGATGCCGGGAGATCGACGCACCGGCGAACGAGTTCCGGCAATGGAATCGTCGAGATGAGACGGTCGTACTCCTCGGTGCGTTCCCCCTGAGCACTCCGGAAGACAGCCCGATGCCTGCCCGTCTCGATCTCCACCAATTGGGAATCGAACGCCAGATTCTCCACCGAGGGCAGGAACGCCTCCGGCAATACCTTGATACCGCCGCTCACCGGGTACTGAAACGACGGGTTATAGCCGAAGGCCTTGTCCTTTATGCCCAACGCACCGCTGACGACATCCTTCACGTCCGGCTTCGGGACAAGCCACGACACCCAGTCGGAGGTCAGCTCATCGAGCGGCACCTGCCACAGCTTTTCATTGAACGGCACCATGAAATGCTTGGCGATTCCCTCACCTAGGCTCTCGACAATCCACTGTTTAAAGGAACGACCCTCCGCCGGCGGCTTGGAGACAGGATCCGACAATGTGGCGATGAAGCCCAGGAGACACTCGCGCACGACTTCTGGCGGCAGACCATGGGTATTCACCTGGAACGGATATTCCGTATACGTGTCATGTGAGAACACGTACGACTTGCGGGCATGTCGCTGCAGTTGGCCGGGGAGCAGGCTTTCCACCAATGCCTTGATCGCCGTCTGGCGAAAATGGAGCAAATGGCCGGTGTAGTCGAACGTGAAGCCGTCTTTCACATAGGAACGGCACAGGCCGCCGACCTCGCGTTCCCGCTCCAAAAGCTTGTACCGCAGGCCACGCAGGTGATAGGCCGCACTCAACCCCGCCAAGCCAGCCCCGACAATCAGAATCATACGGCGCCGGTCCTTTCTGTCGAACGTGCCGGAGCAGCCTCATGGCTCACGGCAACCACTCCGTTGGAGACATTCACACGCGTCAAGGCCACGGCAGCAGCAGCGAGACCGATGACCGTGAGCCCGCTCAACCCCAGGGCAAGATCCTGAGGCACAGCCATGACGAGCATGCCGATTCCGCCCAGGACGGCCGCGCCGAGATAACTGAGCAGCACGACCTGCGTGACCGAGAGTCCCCAATGCCGCAGCCGAATCGCCATGTGATCGGGGCTGCCGAGGAAGACCGGCAGACCGCGCAAGAACCGGATGTACATGACGAACAGCGTATCGAAAATCGGCATGCCGAGAATCAGCACCGGAGTCAGCAGTGAGACGGAATGGCCTTCCGTATACTTGCCGATCATGGACAAGGCGCCGAGCATCAGGCCGATGAACATCGCGCCGGAATCGCCCATATAGATGGAGGCGGGGCGCCAATTGTAGCGCAGAAACCCCAGGAGGCTTCCCATGAGCGCTGCCAGCATGAACGCAATGGTTTGGTCACCATTGAGCACCGCCACGACGCACAGAAATGCCGCACTGATGATTCCGACACCGGCCGACAACCCGTCCATGATATCCAACAGATTGAACGCGTTAATGATGCCGATCATCCAGAACACCGTCAGCACGATATCGACCCAATCGGGAAGGGAGGCGATCTCGATACGGATCCCGCTCTTGATCAGCACGAAGACGGCCAGACACTGTCCTGCCAGTTTCGTGCCCGGCGAGAGCACGCCGAAATCGTCGATCAACCCCAACATGACGATCAGGGTTCCCGAGAGCACGATGCCGAGGACGTCCTGCCGAAACTCGAAGGTAAAAGCCAGACTCACGAGAAACGCGAGGTAAATCGCCAACCCACCCAGATATGGAACCGGCTCTCGCTGGTGCTTGAGCCGGCCATCGGGGTTGTCGACAATCCCGAACTTCAGTGCAGCCCGGCGTGCCATGGGCACCCCGTACATCGCCAATAACACGGCAACCACGAATGTGAGGGTGAGTAGAATCATCGGCCCCCAGTCGAGTGCCCATGGCTCGAAACCGAGCGATGCAGAGGCCGCGGCGCCGCTTGATTCGGCGCACATTCAGCAAAGGACCGATACACGTCGGCAAGCCGAGGCCCCCACAAGGCCAAGGAGTAGTGTGATTCCACCGTTCGGCGGCCGGCTTGTCCCATGCGCGCTCGAAGCTCCGGCTGACGGCAGAGCGCGTGCAAGCGTTCATACCACTCGTCTTCGGTCGTTGCGAGAAATCCGTTCTCCCCGTCCACGATGATGTCGCTATTGACGCCCACAGGCGAGGCCACCGCCGGCAATCCCACTGCGAGATATTGCAACAGCTTGAGCGCACATTTGCCTCTCGCCCATTCCGTATCCTCCAGCGGCATCACGCCGATTGTGGCATCCTGGAGATCGTCCACCTCGCGCTGCCAGGTCCATGGGCGAAACTCGATGTCCACGCCTGGGAGCGCCGGGGGCTGAGAACAGACCACGCGAAGCTTCACCGGATACCGTTCTTGGAGCCGGCGGAGCGCGGGCGCCACCACGTCCAGATATTTGAGATTGTACGCGAGGCCGATCCAGACAATCGTAATGGTCTCATCCGCTCGATCGCGTGCGACCGTCGTGGGAATCGGCTTCGGTACAAACCGCGCTGTATCCACCACTGTGGGGACCACCGTGACATAGGATGAGAATCGGGTAGCATAGGCGGCCAGCCGATCGTTTCCGACAATGACTCCCGCCGCCATGGCCAACAGCACAGGCATTTTCCGTTCATGGCCGTGGGTCAGATAAATCGCATCGTCCAGTTCGAACACCAAGCGGTACTGCAGCCAGCACAACAGCCGTTCTATCAGCGGAGGCGCATAGGGAAAGAGTTGCCCTTCGATCACGATCAGGTCCTGCCGGCCCAGGGTAAGAAGTGTTCCCAGACGTTTGAGAAAGCGGGCCAGCACATAAGGAACTTTCAAACAGCCTTGCAGCAGGGAAGAGCGCAATCGAAGAATGGAAAAGTATGTGGCACCGAACAGCGGAGCCACATGGCAGTCGATCCCCGCCTGTTGGAGATGAGGCAAGAATTGATAGACGCGATAGCGACTACTCGGGCCCATGGGCGAGCTCTTGGAAAAATACGTGACCGTCATGGCGCGTCTATCGCCCCGTTGTCTCGAAATATCCACCGGTTGTGCAGGCGAATCCGACTAGTCAAATAGTACCGGAGTTCTCCGGCAAGGATAGATTTTTCGATGTTTCGACGGGGGGAACGAGCGAGGAAATATTACGGTCACTGCGCTCTGAGGCAATGATACAGGGAAACGTTATGGAACTTGCTGGTGATCTCGAGACATCAGGGGCCTAGGACATCAAGAATTAAGCAATTGCTTTATTCCCTCTCTCGCATTTGAGCGAAAGCCAGCTCAGCATTCGGAACAGCCCGCTATTGAAAGATGTTCGGGGTTCCCATCTAAGCTCAGTTCGAATCTTCGAAATATCCAATACATTGCTGGGAACGTCAAAGCTCCGTCCAGGAGAAAATGCACACGCAATTTTACGACCAAGCATAGTCTCTATTGCGATAACCACATCTCTAAGACTTTTCCCCTCGCCACTTCCTACATTGAACACTCGATGTTCCCCGGTATAGGTTGCGATTTTTATGAATGCATCAATAACATCCCCGACATAGATATAGTCTCGGACCACTGAGCCGTCGCCCCAAATCTCTATTTTTTCGTTCCTCAGAGCTTTATCCAAAAATACACTGACCACGCCTTGAGAACCGGTCGGCTTCTGACGTTCCCCAAACGGATTAGCCAAACGCAGAATACAATAGTCCAGCCCAGTCATGGCGTGATGAAGATATAAATATTTTTCGGCCATCAGCTTGCTGATACCATAGGCACAAAGGGGTTGAGTAGGATGGCTTTCTGAAATCGGGATCCTCTCTGGAATACCGTATACGGTCCCGCCGGAAGATGCGAATATCACCTTCCTGACCTTTTGTTGGGATGCCACCTCAAGAAGGCGCAGCGTCCCCAGCACGTTAGTTTCCACGTCATAAATGGGATTACCATTTGACGATTTTGGCAATGTGGTCCATGCAAGATGGAAGAGGATGTCACAGCCTGATATCGCGGCCGATAAGTCATCGTGGTTGACAAAATCTCCTTCGTACCATTCAACAGAGTCAGGACATTGCATACCTTCAAACCGTTGCAGATTAGGCCGATCCAAAACTCTTACCACATAGCCTTGAGCCAAGAGTCCAATCGCAAGATGAGACCCTAAGAAACCGCCACCTCCGATAATTAGACAGCGCATCGAACCTCACGCTTCTGCCGCACAATGTCCGCATAAACCTGCGTTAGTTCCTTTGCGTAGTCAGAAATCGACTTTGGTTTGTTTGTCTTGGATAGCTGCCGAACGCGTTCCCTATTGCGTGCAAGCTGCGCGATCATCGATGCCAGTTCTGAGGCGTCTCCTGGAGCAAATAATAATCCATTGTCATTATGTCGTACTACCTCTGACATACCTCCAAGATTTGAGGCGATTACCGGGCACCCTGCGGCCTGAGCTGAATAGATAACCAGCGGGGTATTCTCGTACCAAATTGATGGAACGACCAAAACATCGAGTGATGCCAATATCGCTCCGATTTGGCTATTGGGAAACGTGCCGCAAAATTCGATTCGACTATCACTACCGGCAACCTGTTTCAGTTCTTGCACATAAGCTGGAAATTGTCCTGTATCACCATACACCTTCAACTCTACCGCCTCGCTTTGAGGCAACGACCGAATGGCTCGAATCAGGACGTGTGCCCCTTTGTGTTTGTAAAGAGTTCCGATAAAACCGAGCCGCAGACGCCTGTCATTACTTCCGAATACCCTCTCCGAATACGAGTGCGAAAGATCAATTCCATATGGGCTAACTACCATGTTGTCAGACACATATCCATTCTGTTTGAGTGTACGCTCCAAGATCCGAGAAGGAACGAGGACTCTATCGATCTTCCTGAAGCAACTCCTTAGGAAATCAGGCCGGTGAACCAAGGCCTGGATATGGGAGATAGGGCCTTTCGCAACACGAGGCATTCGCCTTACGGCCTGAACTGCGCGCGCAACAAGCCAATCCGGGGCAATTGAAAAAACAGAGTCGATCGACCGGGGCTGACTAAGCGACACGATGTGCCGAAGACAATTCACACTGTTCACGTCGGGCCCGGCACATAGGGAATTGTTCGGCAGGAGCAACTGAATCGTCGGGCACACAAGCCAGAAATCGGTTGGGGTCATGACCGTGGGAACATCGAGCCTGTAGCAGGCTTCAACCATTGAGGCGGACATGCGAAGCATATGAAAGAAGTGCACAACATCAGGACGCACACGCTTCAGATAGCTTGTGAAATGCTCTCCAAAGAAAGTATTGTTGTGCTCTGCTTCCGCGATATTCTCTTGCTGCCCCATGGGTACACGGTGGTGATAGAACCGCTCAACCCGGAAACCGCAGTACTCATAGGAATCGAATCTCTCCTCGTCCTGCAATGGTCTCTTTGTGTGAAACCCGGCAAAGATTGTCACCTCATGCCCTTGCCGCCGTAGCTCTTTGGCAGTATCAAGCGTGAGGGTCTCAGTCCCGCCCGTAGAATCAGGGTAGAACTGATGGACCGTGAGCAGAAGCTTCATGGCTCAATCTGTCCTTGGCGAATGGTCCCGCCTAGAGCACATCTCTCAACACGCTAGTGGTGCCTGAAACCTGGCCTACGTTTCTGGCTGGTCCAGAACAGCCACGCCCCACGCAGTTGCAGGACTTTTCCCTCAACCCGAATGAGCAATCGTCTCACCTTCTCGGCCTAAGCACAACGATATCCTGAAAGTCATGTATGGCCCCTCTCCGGTAATCCAGCACCTCAAACCATTGAGTCCAATGCTCGAAAATGTATGTTTCCGGAATGAATGTAATGCCATATTGAAAAGGCAGGTTGGTTACACACCACCCCATTGCTCTCGATAACCATCGCCGAAGTGTATTGGCGGAAGCTGTGAGGTGTCCATGCTGCAAAATGAATGCATGCTCGCCTCGCGCAAATAACCGCCTCGCTTTCTCAAACAGCACTCTATCCACCGCAATCATTTCCTGAATAGAAACTTCATTGATAGCTCGCTCCAACGCGCGAGCACCGTGGACCGTAAGAAACAGAACACCCTCCGAGGCACAAATACGTCGAAGCTCGGCAAGGAACTCGTCCTGACTCTTCTCGGTGAGATGAGTAAAGACTGAGATCGACGTAATCGCATCAAACTCCTTATCTCTGTAGGGCAATGGCGGGCTGACTGATGTTCTTATCACATCAACATAGGACAGATTCTGACTTACCCACTTCACGTGGCGCGCATCAACATCGCAGGCCGACACCTTATGCGGATGCCCCTTGAGCATACGGGCTAATCTCCCACAGCCACAGCCGAAGTCAAGAATCCTTCTGTATTCAGAGAGTGCTTTCGTGGATGCCTCTGAGAGGGCGCAATAGAAATCGGCCCCATGGCTTGCAAAATCCTGCTCGCTGTTAAGCCCCGACACGTTGTACATCAAATCACGTGGTGGGAAAGGGGCGACATACTCCCGTAAGGCATCATTCTCGAAAACGCCAGTTCTATTGAGCCACGTCCAGTCGTTAATGGAAAGTTGACAGCCCAGCTTAAAATCAGTGCAGCTCAAATCACACCTAGTCCCTTATAAATTTCCAGAACATCTTGGGTCATCATCCGAGTCGTCCTTGGATAATCTGTCTTCACTATCATCTTCGGCAACAGACTTGGCTCATCGAGGATTCTCCGAAGCACTCGCTCAAGGTCATCAACATTGCCTCGTTGAAACCAATATCCATTTTCCCCTTCCTCTACGAACTCCGTTAGGCCTGCTACGTCAGATACAATAACCGGTGTATGACTTGCCAAGGCGCATAGCAGAATCAGCGGGCTATTCTCATGCCATTGCGATGGGATAACAATGAAATCCATTTGGGATAGCACGTCCGCCATGGCATCTTTTGGGAAAACACCTCGAAAGTGCACCTCACGCTTCTCCGCGACCCTTTTCATGCTATTCATATAACCGGGGTCTTGGTCTGTTGGCCCAAACACATGCAACTCGGCAATTCCCCTCGGTAGTCGGCAAAATGCTTCGACTAGAATGTCTACACCTTTATGACTGGCAATCTGCCCAATAAATCCAAACCGAACGGGTCCATCCACCTCCCTTCGCAATTTTGGTCTTCGGGGAAGATCTACACCGAATCGACTCAGATGAATCGGCGCGCGTAGCCCGTTCGCAACATAGGCATTCTTGAGAAATTGTGTAGGAGCTATCACCGCCCGATATTTCGAATATCGAGCAGTTAAGATGTCAGGACGTTCCCTAATATCATGTACAGCCTCCGCAATTTCTTTCGAACACACTCCATTCACATTCGCCAAGGACACAAGCAGCGATCCGGCAAGCCTAGCCCACTGAACTGAACCGGCCCACCGCCCGAGAAGAGAAACGTCCCCACTCCCACTCCGAGCCCGCAAATAACAGGCGCTGCAGTTAGACCGTTTCTGGTTCGGTCCTTCGCAGAGAGACCCGTCAGCAGCCACGAGTTTGTTGTTGAAACAAAACCCAAAAAAGTCTGTGAGCGTTGCTACCGCTACCAAATTCAGCTCGGCAACGACATCCAACAATACTGCGGTGTGATTGATCAGATGCGTGACGTGGACTATGTCGGGTCTGATCTCACAAAGGACGTCCCGGATCAGATTATGCAAGGCAACCTGATAGTAGGTATCCTTAACTCGGCGGTGAACAAAAAAGTTTTTATCAATACAATACACTGGAATATCATCATATTTGTAGGTGGATAGAATGCGCCCGGTCGTCGGTTCACCAGGAAAGATTGCCGTGACCACGATCGGCTGATGCCCAAGTGCCAACAAATTTCTTGCGAGCTCCAATGTGTAGGTTTCTGTGCCATAGAAATGATTAGGAAAAAAACAATGAACGAATAGCGCAACTTTCATCGCACCGGCCTCAAGAGCTTCGCATACAACTCCCGATAACATTCAATCATGGTTTCAACCGAAAATTTCTCCTGTGCACGCTTTTTGTTTATGAGGCCGATTGAGGAACATTTGGCGTGATCTTGCAACAAGTCTAAGATCATGTCGGCCAAGCGGTCACCATTTCCTGGTGGAGCTAGCCACTCACGCGTCCCAAGAATTTCTGCGAGCCCCCCTACGTCATAACCAACAACTGGAATCCCATAGTTCATAGCCAGAACGCTCACATGGCCGAAGCTCTCCTTCCAGACAGGCGCCACAAAGACACCCATTTCTTCATACAGTGCAGGAAGCTCTTCATATGATACATAGCCAGTAAATCGAAACGCGTTGGAGACCCCATGGAGCTGCACAGTTTTTTGGTACGTCTGCAGCAAGGCACCACCTCCAACAATTAGCGCCTTCGTGCTCGGCCGGCGCATGACAACTTTAATAAACACATCGATTGCTTGGGGCGATAGCTTATCCTCTTCAAGCCGATAGACCATCCCGATGCAATCCCGTGGTGCATCCACACTGTGCTTCCTTCGAAAAACACTAAAATTGCTCCCAGGATAAATGACGAGGCTCTTCCTATCTCGCCGCCCAAAGGTTTCCAACACATAGTCACTGACATAAACATAGCGGGAAATTGCCTCGCCCCAGTAAGGGGTCACCGGCGTGTTGACATTCTCAACAATTCGACATCCAAACTTGTTCGCTGCATTCAAGGCCGCCTCGTACCAGGCCTTATCTGTCTCGCCCCAATAATGGACGTGAAAAAGGTTCGGCCTAAAAGTGCACAGGTAGCTGAAAATCCCTTTCTCCAAATCGTCAACGCAAGACAATTCGTGCTCATGAATGACCACCCCTGTGTAACTCGGCGGATCAGGCTGAAACCTAGTAATGATCTCCTGTTCATATTGGTGGCCCAGTCGCTCAATTAGATCAACGACCAATCGAGAAGATCCTCCAATATTAAAGTTCGCAATGGCATGAACCACCTTGGGGCGGCTACTCTCTATCGGACGCATGATCCGTGCTTCATATGAATTGCATTGAGGAGCAGGAAGGTGCCGATGGTCGAACCACCGCCTAACTCTCGCAGTTGCTCCGGCAAGCCGCCGTACAAGAGCAGATGCAAATACCTCCATTACCAGACCAACGATAGCTGTCACTGTGCGAGGAGAACCAGTCTTCGTGCGTAGTGCTCGTTGTAGACGAAAGAGTCGCGGCCCGACCAATGCTAGAAATTCTCGTTCTTTGGCCGCGAGCTGCTCCTGTAGTGAAAAAATTCGCTCATGCGCCTTGTAATACTCAAATTGCAGAGCACTAAATCGTTTCTCATTCATGATCGAAGCGGCAACATGATCGACGGATGAATCGAGATAGCACATCTCGAGGACTTCACGGATCGGTTGATCCGAGCAAATGGCCACATATGCCAGAGGGAAGCATGCATCCCTTACGGTCACTGAAGGCACGGCTGGGCCACAGAATGTAAGCGGCATGTGTGGAGTTTGATCGGACCCGATACTCACACTGGGACGTATCCACTGTTTCAACAGGAGAACGTGTCCAAAAGACAGTTTGAGCAAATGGAGGAATTGCCGTTCCGTCATTTCGCGAAGATGAAACGGGTTCGCACCGTAATTCTGAGTAACGTCAGGGTTTGGCGTAGAAATAATGAGCTGGCCGCCAGGCACGAGCAACTTGTGGCACTGGCGGACCACCTCAACTTGGGCCTCCTCGTTGACGTGCTCGATCATTTCAAAGCACGTGATGACATCAAATGAGTGATCGGGGAAGCTCCTCCCCAAGTCTGACCGCTTCTCGAACAAGAGCCTAGGGTTATGGTGGTGACGCCTGGCCCAGTCAAGCGCTGTATCGTCAATATCCAAACCAACAACACTATCGGCTACTTCTGCGAGAAGTGCCGCCCCATATCCCGTACCACAGCCAAAATCTAAAACTTTTGCCCCTGCAACTCGATGCTTCGCAAACTGATATCTGGGAAGGTGCTCATATTCTGCCACTTTAGACCACGTCCCCGGCACATACCGCTCGTGCATAAACGATTTAAAATTACTACCCTCTGCCTTACATAACAGCCCTGCCGACCCAGCAAGACCGCTATTCAAGGTCGAATACTCGTCTTCATACTTAATTTTCCCCAAACTCTCCAGAGGAAAGAGCCCGGCTATCTCCACCTTTGCAAAGTGCAGACTCGTCAAGAGTGCGTGCAACGATTCAGCAGAATAGTAGACAAGATGAGACGGTGGATGACGGTAAGCCCACCCCGCAGGATCCGCTATGGCATCATAGGATCTAGCATTAGGGGTAGTAATTATGATTCTTGTCTGAGGACCGATTGCGCCCTTGCTGAAGAGCGTATAGAACAACCCATAGGGATCGGCAAGATGTTCAATTACGTCGAACAAGACAATGAGATCGAACTCATGGGCGATGAGATTTTCCAGGCAATCTACGACAAAAAATGCATTCCCATGCCTCAAATTGGTGACTCGGCGCGCATGATCTGACACCTCTACCCCAAAGCATTTCCACCCCCGCTGAGCCGCCACTGCCAAGTGATTTCCATACCCGCAGCCGATGTCCAATACAGATCGCCCAACTGCACTTCCCTCAAATTCATCCAACAGTTCTGCGAACATCCCCAACATGGGCTCTGTCTGAGCGTCATAGTCACAATATCCCCCTCGTTCCCCCCCTTCAAACCAGTCTTCACGGTCATACAGCGATTTCAGCGTATGCTGCGAAGGCATCGGCCATACAAAATCCGTCGCAGAGGACGGGCAACGCCAAATCGTGTAGCCTTCAATGGAACAGAGAAACTTAGTTTGGGTTGAGCTAGAAATTGGACAAACAGGACTACCACCTTCAGGCAGAGCGGATCGGCTTACACCCATTTACGGCAACCTCCTGCTGTCCCCCGACCATTGCGACTGTACTCGCTGGCCGCTCTTTCTTGTCGCCACACACATCCACAACAACGTATCTTCCTGGTCCTGACACATTCGGTCCAACCGTAGCGCCACGCGATTCACAGTCCTAATAAGGAATTTCCGTCGGATGCCATGCTCTACTAGATGATTCAGGAATATTTGCCCGATCAACGCATATACCCCTCCGCAGGCCATGATGCTTCCAGCTTCAAAACCATGGCGAGAAAGACATTCCCGAATCCCATACCGAGTAAATCGCCAATAGTCATGAGGAGCCTCATGATGCCGCCACTGCATAGGGGCGGTGAGAATCAGCACACCGCCGGGCCTCGCAAGACGTTGGCACTCAGCTAGATAGAAATTAAAATCAGGCACATGCTCAAGAGTTTGCGTCGAGAGAATCGTGTCCACACTCTCGCTTGATAGGGGCAATGGTTGATCTGGCTCAACTCGAATATCAATTTTTGTCCCAGCAGCAGCGGCGACATCCGCACCGATGTACTTTGTTATTTTTGGCTCAAACAATGCCCGGTAGGGTTGTCCGCCACAGCCGTAGTCAAGCAGAATCCCTTTGGCCTGTGACAATGCTTGCTCCTCTAGCCATGCGTGTAAATAACTAAGAACAATGTAATGATGACTGTCGCTGGCAAGACGCATATCTCTCGTCCGCACAATTCCACCAAAAGCATCTTGACGATCAGATCTCATTGTTATTGGTGCTCAGCTCACCATGGAACCACCTGCAGGGGAGCACCACCTTCCCCCACGTCGGGAATTTCGAGCGAACTGAAAATGACACCGTCAGTTCTGTGAGTGCATAGCATACGCAGAGATCCTTAGAATATGCGCCAAAGGCAACTCGATAATCGCCAGGGGCAAGACAGTTGGGAGTCAAGATGAAGCGACCAGTATGAATCCCACCCGAAGGCATAGTCGGCCACCAAACGTTCTCCTCATAGCTCGTCTGCCCAATGACAAGATCTCCGTCCGCGCGATAAATACTAACCGCGAATACAACTGCCTCAAGCGATTGAACGGCGAACAAGGTGAATTTAAACCCAATGTCTTGATTTGGATAATAGATCGGCTTCTCGTTCACACAATAACCATCCAGACCAACTTCGACAAATTTGGCCGCCCTGCTTTCCTGCTGTGCCACAATGTTGCCCTGAATGTCCTGAGAAAGCGGAGGAGATCCATTAACCTTCGTGGCTGAGACACAATACTCCTGGCATATGGCAACCGGGTTGCCAATCGAAATAAGTCGTCCACTATCCAGCCATATCGCTCGATCACAGAATATCTGGAGAGTGCTCAAGTCGTGCGAGACAAACAAGATAGTCACGCCCTGAGCACGAAGAGCCAAAATACGCTCCATGCATTTATTTCGAAATTCAAAATCACCGACACTGAGCGCTTCATCGACAATCAGCACATCAGGGGCAGCATGAACAGCCACAGCAACTGCCAGACGGACAAACATACCACTCGAGTAGGTTCTTACGGGTTGGTCGATCGAGGCCCCGATATCGGCAAATGCCAGGATATCGTCCAACTGTCCGTCGATGTCTGCTTTCGACAGACCAAGCAACGACGCGTTCAGAAACACATTTTCCAGGCCCGTAAAATCAGGATGAAAACCTGCTCCCAGTTCAAGCAGCGCGGCAACACGGCCATTGACCTCAACGGTTCCGCTGGTCGGACTCAAGGTGCCCACGATCAACTGCAACAGCGTGGACTTCCCCGATCCGTTCCGGCCGATGATGCCCAGCGTCTCCCCTTTCCTCACTTCGAAGGAAACATTCTCTATTGCATGGACCTCCCGGTAATACTGTGCCGGTTCGCGTCCGAGACACTTCTGCACCACAGGTAATATCCACTGCTTTCCTCTGTCGCGCGGGCGATCGTATAACCGATAGGTCTTGGAGAGATGGCGGACGCGAATCGCCCACTCAGAGGACATCGGCAAATACCTTCCGTGTCTTCTGAAACCAGAGGAGCCCGCCCCATGCGATCAGGTAACTGCCTGCGCAATAGAGACCGATACCGATCCAGGACGGAGCCTTGCCCCAAATAAGCAGGTCTTGCGCTTGTGTGATGAGAAACGTCAGCGGATTGGCGTAAAGCAAGACTCGGTAGGCCTCCGGAAATGCCTCAGCTGGATAAAACACCGGCGAAAGAAACAGCATGATAGTCGTCAAGGGCCCGCTCGCTTGCCCGATGTCACGCACAAACACTCCAGCTGATGCTAAGAACCATGACATGCCGATGGTCACCAGGGACAGCGGCAAGAGCAGAAGGGGCGCCAGCAACATCGTCCAGTGCAAGGCATGATGGAGAAGTCCATAAAACGCTATCAACACCAGCGCGCTGACCGCCGCATGGAACAGCGCCGAACCGAGCGATGTCCACGCCAGGATTTCCAATGGAAAGACAATTTTTTTGACGTAGTTGCTGTGATTTACTATCAAGTAGGGCGCGCGGTGGATACTTTCTGCAAACAACGAATGGACGATCAGTCCGGAGAACAGCAGCAGGCCGAAATCGAGCGCGCTTTCCCCTTCCTGTCCCCACCGCATTCCGAAGGCACCCCGAAAGACCAGCGTATATACCGTCAGCATGACCATGGGATGCAGAAATGCCCACAACATTCCTAGGAGGGATCCTCGATACCGGCTTGCGATCTCACGTTTGGTCAATTGACAAATCAGATTCCAATGGGCGGACATACTGGTCAGCACCATGAAGGGAGAGAGGTCGTCTCGCTGGGAAATCATTCTCTAGCCTTTGACTAAAAGGCCTGCAACACATCCCGGTACGGTGCAGGAGTGATTCGTAGCTGGTTACCGGCAGGCTTCGTGGCTGTGAGAACCCACGCCGCCACGAGACGAACTCAAAAATCCCGCTGCTGAAACACCAAACAGGCCCCGGTCAGTAATACTCCCGCGTACAGCAAGCCATACAGCGAGGCCAAAACGAGATACTCCGGAGCCACAACAATTCCTACCGCCGCCTGCCCTTTGATATTGAGCATTTCCAGATTCGGGCAGAGGTAGTAGAACAGATCGACCACCGTCTTTACGGTTCCGTTTTCACTGTTGACCACCATCGAGCGCAAATCCTCAGTCAGATGGCCGATGACATAGAGGCCAAGCGTGAAAATGGCGCTCAATGTCGTGGAGGTGAAGGTCGAGAAGAAGAGCGCGATCGCCGTTACCACCAAAATCTCTACAAAGATGAGTTCGACGGCTTGGAACAGAGAGCGTTCGACCGGCACATGATAGAGCCAGAGGGTGAGCAGAAACACCGCCATCATAATGGCCAGATTCACGAAAAGCGTCAGTGCCAGTCCGAGATACTTGCCCAGGATGAAAAACGTTCGGCTGATGGGCCTGGCCATGATCGTGTAAATCGTTCGCCGTTCGATTTCCTTGTTCACCAGACTGATGCCGACAAAAATAGCGATGATGACCCCGATCAGATTGATCGCCGCCAACCCCATATCCGCGATCACCTTGTGGTGCTCGGTGATGGACAGGTCTGCCAGCAGCACGGACAATCCGATGAGTAACCCTGCGAACAGCACGAGGTTGTATAAAATCTTGTCCCGCAAACTTTCACGGAACGCATTGACAGCAATGACACCGATCGCACCCATGTCAGGACGCCCTCCCACTGGTCATATGCGGCAACACCTTCGTGCCTTCATGCGAGGCCTCTTGAAAGAACAAGTCTTCCAGCGAGGCTTTGTGCGGCGTGACGGATAATAGCCGTCCCCCCTGGCGGCGGATCTCTCCCACGAGTGCATCGACCGCATCGGGACTCGGCAAGACGATCAGACATTGTTGTCCCTGTTGCAGCACGCGGGTGGCCAGCGAATGGATGAACACATTGCCTTCGACCTTGAGTTGTTGACAGACCACCTCGACCGATCGCGTGTGATCCTGGCGGACCAATTCATCGACCCGACCGCTCGCCACCAACCGTCCTTTCATCACAATGCCGACGCGGTCGCAGATCATCTCGACGTCGTGCAGAATGTGCGTGCTGAAACAGACCGTTTTGCCACAATCGCGTAGACTCAAGATCAGATCGCGAACCTGTTTACGGCCGACCGGATCCAGCCCGGTCATGGGCTCATCGAGAATAATCAATTCGGGATCGTGAATGAGGGCTTGAGCCAGCCCGACGCGTTGCAGCATCCCCTTGGAAAATTTCCGCAACTGCCTCGTGCGTGCATCCACGAGCCCCACCAGTTCCAGGAGATCCGTCACCCGCTGAGTGATTGCCGCGCGACTCAAACCGGCCAACCGTCCGTAAAACCCAAGAAACTCCTCGGCTGTGAGATAGTCGTAAAAGTATGGCGACTCCGGCAGAAAGCCGATTCGACGGCGCGTTTCCACATCGCCGGCCGGTTGTCCCAACAGCAAGGCCGTTCCGCTCGTCGCACGCACCAGTCCCATCAGAATCTTCAACGTGGTGGTTTTTCCCGCCCCGTTCGGGCCAAGGAATCCGAAAATTTCTCCCCTTCTCACAGTGAGGGATAGTCCATCCAGCGCCACGAACGGCGGGCGGCCCGGCCATCCGGACGCGTAGGTTTTGGTCAGATTGTCTGTGACGATATCGTCCACGGCACTCCTCCGTCCTTACTGCCCAGCCGGCGGCAGCGTCTCGATTGCACCGGCTTGCGTCGAAGCCGTCGCCCCGACCCCCAAGTGGCACGCAACCTTTTCATGGATGCGGAGCCGATCTCGTTTTGAAGACGCACTGACAGCCCCGGTTAATGCATCGATTTCATATTGCTCGCCTAGAGGATCCACCGGGAGTTGCGGAATGATTCCCCGTAACATCAAATCATCCAGCTTTGCCGGCCACTGGCCATACTTGAGCCAATACCGCCTGGTGCCTTCTTCCAAGAAACGCAGATCCTGCTCTTGAACGATCTCTTTCATTCGTCGAAACAGGGCTTCGCGAACCCGCGCATCGGTTACGCTACGGGAAAAGCGATCCAAAAACTCCAGTGCCGCACTTGAATCCCCGCTCTCTACCGTCATGCGCGCGGCTAATTGAGGAAGATAGGCAGGAGAGCCAGGCACCCGCGCGGCCATGCGAAAAAACTCTCCTGCTCCAGCCGCATCACAACGCTCATAGTACGAGATGTATCCGGCCAGGAACGGCAGTTGCCAATTCGACGGATTGTGGCGGCTTCCTTTTTTCAGGATGGCTAGGCCTTCATCGTGTCGACCGACTAACACACCGAGAAAGAGACCAGTAGCCTGATATGGGGGAACGAAGGTGGGATCCAGGTCCGTCAACACGTCGACGGCATGATACGTCCAGGTATAGCCCAGCTGCGTATCACGCTTTGCGCCGATATGCTGAACCGCCTGCAGCCAGATCAGATCTGCGACGACTTGCCGATAGCCAAGCACGGCCAATTTTAAATAGTCTCCCTTCGGGAGATAGGCCAATTGTTCAGCCCGGGCGACAGCGGTCCGTTCGTGATCGAGAATGAGGAGTAGACTAGACGCACCGGCCCATAACACCAGGCCACACAACACCTGACTTACGCGCGATTTTGCGGGCGTCCTAAATCGCATAGGCTTCACCCGGCGAGGCCTTTTGCTTCGACGGCGGCACGCAACGGCGCCACATCGACATTTAAAAAAGCCCGCTCGATATTGTTTTTGCTCCACTGATCGTATCGCGCCTGCCGCACCTGAATTTCTTGAAGCTCTCGCTTCGCGTCATCGATGTGGCCCGCATCGACCCACAAACGGGCTAACAACGCACGAGCAGGAAGAAAATTCGGCTCCAGTTGCTCAGCCTCTTTCGCCTGCTGCTCGGCTAACGGTCGCTCGCCGAGCATCCAATGAAGTCGAGCCTGTTCATACCGGTAGGGAGCAGAAAATGGCGCGAGCCGGACAGCCCGTTCGTACACCCGCAATGCGGCCCGCAACCAGGATTTCTGCTGTTCATCGAGAAGACCTGACGCGGATGACGTCTGCGACGCCGACACATACAACTGGGCCAACAGTCCCAACAATCGACTGTCCAACGGATTTAACTCTATCGCCTCCTTGAACTCCGCATGAGCCAATCGAAACATCTCTTTGTCTCGGGACACATCAAATGCGTTCGCGTAGACAGACCCGAGACCATGGTGATAGAGCGATTTGCCTGGATCCAACGTAATCGCGCGCTTGAATCCTTGAATTGCGATTTCTGTTTCTCCTGCCACGGCCTGCCGAGATGCCTTATCGAAAGTCAGCCAGGCCATCCCCAACCGACTGACTTCCGCCCCACATAGCAACAACAAACAGGCAGCACCCATTCCCCACGCAAGACGCCCCCGAATCGGGATGATCTGTATGGCATCGGTGCTGCGATGGGTCATCCGAGCAGCCGACACTATCAGTCCTGCGCAGAGCACAAGCAGGATCGCGAGAGCCGACTCACGCAAACTGGAGTCCAACGCGGCATGGACCAGAAGGGCGATCCCTCCGCCTCCTATCCCGAGGATGAGACTTCTCTGCCACCGAAATAATCTTGATTGAAGCACCTGCAGAATGTCACGCACGACCAGGCCTATGCCGGCCAGAAAGACAAGCAGCGCTCCCACGCCCATCTCCACACCTATTTGCAGATAGTCGTTGTGGGGAGTGTGAGCGACTTTTCCGTATCGGACAATTTCCCCTTCGACCGGAAACGCATACGAAGGATACGTATATTGGTAGAGCCCTAGGCCAATTCCAAACGGATGATCAGCCATCTGGGCCATTGCGCCCTGCCACATCTGCCAACGGGCATACGAAACGGGGTTCTGTTCATGCTCCGCAAGCACCCGTTCTTTGAGCGGAGTAGGAATGATAAGCGCCGCGAACAGGAGCGCGACAAAGCCCATACCGGCCAACTTCCACCCATATCGGGCCGCCAAGATCCACACTGTGGCCGCGAGCCAGGCCACCAGGCCTCCGCGTGACTGAGTAAAGGTCATTGCGATCAGGAGAATGCCCAAAGCTGATCCCATGCCGGCCCACCACAATACAGGCGACAGCGAGGACCGATACAATATCGCGCCTTTCCGGTATCCGTACACGGCGATGCTCAAAAGAACTGCCCAGCTGACGGTGAGATAGCTGGCGAGGAAATTCGGGTTAAAAAATGTTCCGCTGGGTCTGACAATATTCCAAACAACGCCCTGCACGATTGCCCAGGCAGCTTCCCCTAATCCCATCACGATAATGATCATCGTCAACGTATGCAGACGCTCCCACCGGTCGACAACAGAGACCAACAGATAAAACAAGATTGCGTATCCCGTGATCATCACCAGCCACTGCCGGCTCTGATGGACATAGGGGGAAAAAATCGTGGCTGCGACAGCAAAGCCCAGGAACGCCAGGACGACATATCTGGTTCCAAGCCGTGGAACAATTAAACGACCCGCCCGGATTGCATGAATGAACGTTCCACCAAGCCAGGCCACAATCAGAAGCCGTATGATCATTTGCGCCGGATGCGTCGTTCCGCCCTCCTGAAGCGGCGAAAAGATCACCAGCGCGCACATTACGATGACTGGCATCGAAGACAGGAATTGCATAGGTGTGTTCGCAGACTTGATGCGACCGATACCTCCTGCTTTATCAGAGACCGGCAATTTGGCAAAGTGAAAGTGAAATTGGATACTGGGCGAGAGAGACAGGGCAGGAAAAAACAGGCTGTTCAGAGAACGGAAAAGATCCGACCAGCCAAAAGAACACGGGGGAGGAACATCGTTCCTCCCCCGCATCGGAACACTCCTGCGAGTGATCGTTAGCTGATCACGTCGTCAACAAAAGCAGCAGTCAGCCCACCTTTAATGTCATTAACAAACCAGCTATCAATGGTGGGGTCATTGTCGATGCTGGCCACGGCTGAAGCCGTGAAGCCAACCGAACCAGCCGCGGAGCTGGCGAGGGAGGGCTGAGAGGGAGCCGCATCAGGTTGAACCGTGCACCCTGCCGGGGCGCCGCAGGGGATCTGGTCGACATTCACCGTATTGGACGATGCGGCGTTTCCAAGACTGGCTGGGCTCCGGTACGTATACCGGTTGGTCGTGCCGGCAAGCGCATAGCCGATCTCGGCGAAACTTCCATAGCGCGAGTTTTCGCTGAGATAGGCCGTCTCAGCCACGAAGATCGCGCCCAGGTTCGTCTTGGCTTCCGACTGACGCGACTTGGCTTGATAGCGCAAGAAGTTCGGAATGGCGATGGCCGCCAAGATTCCGATAATCGCCACGACGATCATCAACTCAATCAACGTAAAACCTTTCTGACCCTTCACTTGCTTCAACATAACGCCTCCCTTTCCTATTGTTGCCACTTCACTCGACACATGCTTCATTCCTGTCTCTTCATTCGGAACCACGTGTTCACGCCTGACAGATCTTGGGGAGAGCAGGTTCTATGCCCAACACCTCCTTCCTCTGAATTCTTGCTTTTCGTTTAATATTCCTGATACTTACGCTGTTCACCGCGTGACGCTCTGTCTCGCCTACCACTAGCCGGTTCCCTTTTCCGTCACCAGGTGACAAGTTTTGCTGCCACCATTAGCTCGTCACGTCATTCGAGTCCGCGGCGCTCAAACCTTGCTTGACATCATTCACATACCAGCCATCATGCGTCGGGTCTGCATCCAGATCGGCCGCAGCAGTCGCCGTAAATCCTGACGAGGAAGTCGTGGCGATCCCCACAGCACCGGTATACGTCACCATCGTTGCCGCTGGACTTTCAGTCCGAATCGTGTCGCAGCTGCCGACAGACCCGCACAGATTGCTTCCGTTCGGCCCCAGCCCGGCCCCAAGACTCAAACCGGTTCGATACGTATAGCGATTCGTTCCAGGGCCGGTCACTGCGAAGCCGATATCGGTGAAGTTGCCGAATTCCTTCCGCTCGGTGAAGAAAGACATTTCCGCGACGAAAATTCCCGCCAGATTGGTTCGTGCCTCAGCTTGCATGGCCTGGGCCCGGTACCGAAGAAAGTTCGGAATGGCAAATGCGGCTAATATGCCCACAATCACCACCACGACCATGAGTTCGATCAGCGTGAAGCCTTTTTCCTGTGACGGCAGCGCCATGGTAGTTGATCACCGATATCTTGACTCCCGCACCATGCTCCACTGTTGGCATGGTGCCTGAAAGTTAGGGCTTCCATGAGCAGGCCTCATGCCACACAACATGACAGCAAAACGTACGCGTCCAACTCACTGTGATCATTGACCTTTTTGCACCCTGTGCGGCTCGGGTCTAGACGGGAGGTGTCGAGAAGCGATGAAGGAATCCGAGAAAGTGCCAAAAATTGACTGAATCGAACAGTCACGGTGCGGGATTCGCCCATCGACTGCCGTACACGAAGGATCGAGACATTATCAGTGACACATCAAGGGGATAGATGACGGTCTGGTGGGTAAACGCGACACAGCCTCACTGCGATACGGCGAGACAGGTCTGAATTGAGGATGGAACAGGCAGAAACTACGGGGCCGGAGAGACGGCTTTTCGCTCGGTGACGCGCCGAATGGCCTGGCGAATCCGTTCTTCCTTGGCGGGGTCGCCCAAACCAAGATCGCGAAATCGCTGCATCAACTTGTCATTAGAGGGATCCAGTTCAAGCGAATGGAGCAGGGCTTCCCGACCATCGGAGAGATGCTGTTGTTTGAGATGAATTTCGCCCAAGTGCTCGTAGATCACGGGGTCATCGCCGACCAACGCCACGGCTCGCTTCATCTCAGTCAAGGCTTCGGTCAAGAGCCCCTTTTTGAAAAAGGCCCAGGCCAGGCTATCCACATAATAACCATTGGTGGGCCTGAGTGCGACGGCCTGCTTGGTCAACGCAATGGCTTCTTCGATTTTGACGCCCCGTTCCGCGTAACTGTACCCGAGGTAGTTCAATGCATCGGCATGGTGGGGATCCAACGCCAGCGTGGTTTCCATTGACTTCACCACGTCGTCAAAGCGGTTCAATTTGTCGTAGGCAGTGCCGGCATTGAAGTGGAGGTCCGCGTTGTCGGGGTTATGGCGTATCCCTTCCAGGAAGGCTTGAAGGGACGGCTCATATTCCTCCACTTGGAAATGCGACAGTCCAAGCACAATATGAGCTTCCGGCTGTTTGGGATTCAACCGACTGGCTTCCCGCAAATGTTGGATGGCCTCGGAATATTGCTTCGTCCGATACAGCAACACCCCCAGGTGCAAGTGTCCTTCGAAATACGACGGCTCCAGCGTGAGATTGTGACGATAGGCCGCAATCGCATTGGGATAGTCTTTGGTTTCTTCGTAGAGGTATCCCAAGTAGTCACGAACTTTGAGCTCACTCGGACGCACGGTCAAAATCTGGGTCAGTTGTTGAATCGCCTTGGGATAATTCTTCTGCTCTCCATAGACCAGTCCCATTCTAAGCTGCGCATCAAGGTCCGACGGATCTTCCTCGAGGATCTCCTGCAACTCTCGCAACGCCTGGTCGTACTGCTTGGCAGACACTTGGAGGCGAATGAGATGGTGCCGGATTTCGCGATTCTTCGGATTTACGCCCTGCAGATAGCGACGATAGATATCAATGGCCTTATCACGATCCTGCTTGGCTTCGTAGACAGACCCTAGCGCGACGTACGCCGGCTCAAACGCGGGATTCAGCGTCACCGCCTGCTCGAAATGCGTCGTGGCCTTGTCGAAATCTCTCGCTTCGACGCCGATGCGCCCGAGGTAATAGTAGCCGACGGCCGAGTCCGGACTGATCTTGATCCCCGAGCGAATCGTGTCCTCGGCTTCGACATATTGCTTTTGATTAGCCAGCAATAACCCTTTGGCAAAAAAATGTTCGCTGCGCTGCGGTTCCTGCTCAATGGCACGATTAAACAGTCGCAACGCCTTATCGGGCTTCCCTGCCGCGGCGTACATCCCGCCTAACTGCCCAAGCATCTGCGCATCCAACCCGGGAGCCTCGGCCACGTCATCGGCAAAGCGCACCGCAGCCGGCACATCTCCGGCCGTAAAATTTAGGACGGCCAGCCTGGCCTTGAGATAGCTGGACGTAGGGTCTGTCTGCAGCGCGAGCTGATACTCCTTGATCGCCTGCTCCGTCTCCTGCTCCAACTCAGCTTGATAGCCGAGCAGGAAATGATACGACGCGCGAGAGTCCGATGAGGAAGGTGCGACGCGGGGAATCGTTGGTGCTGCAACAGGGGTAACGGGAGGAGCAGGGCGTGCCTGTGGAGCGCTTTGGCACGCAGCGGTCACGCAGGCAAGCGAGGCCAACAACACGACCGTCGTTCTCACGCTCAACGCCCTCCTCTGAATGCGCGACGGCCGGCGTTCTTCACACGATGGTTGCACAATAGATCCGCTCGAGTTGCAGGGAAACGGTTCGACGAACCACACACGACGGGGGATTATACCGGCCCTAAAAAGAAGGCGTCAAACGACCTCGCGAGTCTCGAGGTTCTCAAACTTGGCGAATCGATCGTGGAAGAACAACTCGCGTTTACCGATCGGACCGTTGCGATGTTTACTGACCAGAATATCGGCAATACCTTTCCGCTCCGTGGCCGGCTCATAGACCTCTTCGCGGTAAATAAACATCACCACGTCGGCGTCCTGCTCGATCGCGCCGGACTCGCGCAAGTCGGCCAACATCGGCACCGGCGGCTTTCTGGCCTCGACCGCACGACTCAACTGAGACAAGGCGATGACGGGCACATTGAGTTCCTTGGCGAGACTCTTCAACGAGCGGGAGATGTCCGAAATTTCCTGCTGTCGCGACTCGGAATCGCTTTTGCCCTGCATCAGTTGGAGATAGTCCACGATCAGCAAATCCAGGCCCCGTTCAGCCTTCAGCCGTCTGGCTTTTCCTCGCATCTGCTGCACTGTCACGGCCCCGGAATCATCGATGAAGATCGGCGCCTGTTCGAGTTTGCCGGCGGCTTCAGCCAACCGCCACCAGTCTTCCTTCTGGAGTCTGCCGGTCCGGAGCGAGTGCGAATCGACGCGAGCCTCTGAGCTCAACATACGAAGCACGAGCTGTGGCTTCGACATTTCGAGGCTGAAGATTCCGACCACCGTTCCGGCATGGAGCGCCGCATGTTGCGCCATCCCGAGCGCCAGGCTGGTCTTTCCCATACTCGGTCGTCCAGCCACAATGATCAAATCCGATGGTTGCAGTCCCGCGGTCAGATCATCCAAGTCGATGTAGCCGGTCGGAACCCCGGTGACGCGCTCCTTCCGCTTAGAGAGCTTATCCACGACATCAAGGCTTTCCTTGATGATCTGATTCACCTGCGTAAACGAGCGGTCTAGCTTGCCTTGGGCGAGACCAAAGACCGAGCGCTCGGCGAAATCGAGCAGCTCATCGACAGCAGCAGTGCCATCATAGCCTCGGGTGATGACTTCCGTCGATGTTTCGATCAACCCCCGCAACAACGCCTTATCGCGCACAATTTTGCTGTGGTAGCGAATATTCGCAGCCGTCGGAACGACTTGCACCAGTTCCGCCAGATACGCCGATCCTCCCACCACATCGAGTTCCGAACGTCCTTTCAGACACTCCGTCAGCGTGATCTGGTCGATGACTTCGCCACGATCGGACAACTCCAACATGGCCTGGTAGATCTTGCGATGCGCGGTCCGGTAAAACTCCTGATCCGTCAGCACTTCCATGGCCTTGGCCATCGCCGTGTTGTCCAACAGGATCGCGCCGAGCACCGATTGTTCGGCCTCGATGTTTTGCGGCGGTAATCTTGGAGCAGTGAGATCCACGGCGGAAAGGGATTTCATGCTGGCGGCCTCTGCCGTCGAGCCGCAGCCGCTCGCTTCGGACGTCCGGCGTTGGATTGAGTGTTCGCGGGCGGCACCAATTCACCAGACTGATCAATGGCTCGAAAGACTCGATCCACATCAAGGGCAAACCCGGTAGAGGCAGCGGTACGACCGAACCGCCCCATCAAATGATCGTAGCGACCACCGCCCCCGAGCTCCGCGCCGATGCCCGGGGCAAACACATCGAACACAATCCCGTCGTAGTATTCAAATCCACGGAACTCCCCCAGGTCGATCAGCACCGACGACTGCTTCGATGGATTGAGGCGTTCATAGACCTGAGCCAATCGATCAAGCGGCGCGAGCAGTGCACGGTCACGCCCCACCAGTTTGCGCCCGCGCGCCAAGACCTCGGAACCACCACACAACTCCAACACCTCGAGAATCACCTGCGCGGTCGGTCTCGGGACGCGGTCGCGTGCCAACAATCCCTCAAGCAGCGGCATGTCTTTCCGCGCGGCGGCCAGTTCCACACGCTTCTGGCCCTCCGGCGAAAGGCCAGACCGGACCAGCAACGCGGTAAAAAAGCCGACATGCCCAACCGCAACCTTGAACGATGACAGCCCCACCTGGGATAAGCATTCGAGCAACAGCGTCAACACTTCAGCATCACCAGCTACCCCGTCGACCCCGATGAGTTCAGCTCCGACCTGGAAAATTTCACGGTCACGCCCCGCATGCTCACGCTCATAGCGGAACACCGACGTGCGATAACACAGCCGTAACGGAAGCTGGGCACCCATCATGCCCATCGCCACGGTTCTTGCGATCTGCGCAGTCGCGTCCGGCCGCAACAACATCAGGCGGCCCGTGGTCCGATCGACTAGTTGGTAGCATTTTTCGATGAGTTCCGGCTCGAGTCCCGGTGCGAGCACATCGAAATACTCGAACATCGGCAGGATGATTTCGTCGTAGCCAGCGCGGGCCAGCACAGCAAGCAAGGTCTGCTCAAGACGACGAATGCGCCGCGCCGCGGCCGGCAGAATGGTGCTCATCCCGACAGGAATGAGCGACCGTTCCCGGCCAGCCACCAGCGGGGTGGAGGAAGAAGAGGCCTTCAACGAACGGGAGCCCATGATCGACTGCTGGGCACGTTACAATCCTTTCGACAGGTCGGCGACCTTCACGGAAAGGATGTGCTTGCTGTTGGTAATCTGATCCAGAACGGATTTGGGAAGCGGCGCGTCGAGGCCGAAAATCAACAAGGCCTTGCCGCCCCGCTCTTCCCGCGAACACTGCATGCGCGCGATATTGATGTTGTGATCGCCAAGAATATGACCGACCGTACCGATCACACCAGGGCGATCTTCGTTCAGGATCAGGAGAAGATGGTTATCGGGCACCACTTCAACTTTAAACTGATCGATTTCTATGATGCGTGGATCCTTGCGGTGATAGAGCGTCCCCGCGACTTGATGGGACGTCTTTCCGCCTTCGACGCGAACCCGAATCACGCTGGTGAAATCGCCGGCATCGCTGATCTTCACTTCTTTGACTTCGATACCGCGTTCCTTGGCGACCACGGGCGCGTTCACGTAGTTGATCGGATCTTCAAGGATGGGCGTGAGAAGTCCTTTCAACACGGCAATCGTCAACGGGGCGACATTCAATCCGGCCACCTCGCCGCTATACTCGACGGTCAGCCGCTCTAATCCGCCCTCAAGCAGTTGCGCCTGCAGTAACCCCACCCGCTCGCCGAGCGAAAGGTACGGCTGCAGCTGCGGCAACAGTTCGGGAGACACTGACGGGATGTTGACCGCGCCACGGGCAATCCCTTTGGTAAAGTACTCGACGATTTGCTCGGCAATGCCGACCGCCACATTCTCCTGCGCTTCGGTCGTGGATGCACCGATATGCGGCGAGCAAATAAAATTGTCCAACGCCAAGAGTGGATTGTCCGCCTTCACCGGCTCATCCTCAAACACGTCGAATGCAGCCGCGGCAACTTTCTTAGACTTCAATGCCTCGCACAGATCGCCCTCGTGCACGATGCCGCCACGCGCGCAATTGGCAATCATCACACCCGTTTTCATTTTGGCGATCGCCTGTGCATTGATCAGCGACTTGGTTTCCGGTGTCAGCGGGGTATGGACCGAGATCACATCAGCCCGGCGGAAGAGTTCATCCAGTTCAACGATGCTGACGCCCATCTTCTCGGCCCGCTCGGGGGCCAGATACGGGTCATAGGCCATCACCTGCATCCCGACTCCCTGGGCGAGCTTGGTGAGGTAACCGCCGATCTGGCCGACCCCGACAATACCCAACACCTTGTTATATAACTCCACGCCCATGAACTTTTCTTTTTCCCACTTGCCGCCCTTGGTCGAGGCAGTGGCTTGCGGGATGCGGCGCGACATCGAAAAAATCATGGCCATCGTATGCTCGGCGGTGGTCACAGTATTCCCGCCCGGCGTATTCATGACCACAATCCCGCGACGGGTTGCGGCAGGCGTATCGACATTGTCCAGTCCGGAACCAGCTCGTCCAACAACCTTCAGACGCTCAGCAGCGGCGATAACTTCCGCCGTGACTTTCGTCCCCGATCGAACGATCAAGCCGTCTGCGTCTTTGATTTCCTTGAACAGCTCTTCTTTCGGCAACTTGGTTTTCACCACTACCGTAAAGCCGGCCTTTTCCAATACCTCTACACCCTGCTTCGACAGACTGTCGCTGACCAAGATTTTCATTGTCGTGGCGCCTTACCTGAAGGTGACTATGTGACTTACGACTTCCCCATAATAATCTCTTGGGCTTTGGCGACTCCGCTGCCCAATTTCACGGGATACCCCAACCCTTTGATGACCATCTCCACGGCCGCCAACGCCGTGATGACGTCGAAGCTGTCGATATAGCCCATATGTGAAATACGGAAGATCTTGCCCTTCAGGTGATCCTGACCACCTGCCGCCGTCATCCCGTATTGAGTCCGTAAATTCTTATAGACCGCCTGGCCATCTACGCCTTCCGGCGCCGAAATAGCCGTTAACGCATCGCTTGGCCGCTCTTGCGGGAAAATGGACAGTCCGGCGGCTTTGACACCTTCGCGCATCGCCGTGGCCAACATGGCATGGCGGGCAAACACCGCCTCCAACCCCTCGGCTTTCAGGATGTTCATCACTTCCTTGAGGCCAAGAATGAGCGACACCGCCGGCGTGTAGGCCGTCGTGCTCTTTTGTTGGTTCTCTCGCTCCCGTTTAAAATTGAAATAAAACGCGGCATTCTTGGCCTTATCGGCAAGACGCCAGGCCTTGTCGCTGACGCTGGCAAAGGCCAATCCCGGAGGCAGCATCAACGCCTTCTGGGATCCTGTGATCACCACATCGAGGCCCCAGGCATCCGTCTTCAAATCGAGCACGCCAAGAGCTGTGATGGCATCTACGACGAGAATGGTGTCCTCGTACTGTTTCACGATTTCGGCCAGAGCTTTGACATCGTGAGCCACAGCCGTGGACGTTTCGCTTGCCTGTACGTAGACGGCCTTGATGGCCGGATCCTTCTTCAAGGCATCGGCAACAGCCTGCGGATCGATCGCCCGCCCCCATTCAACCTTCAACTCAGTCACCTGAGCGCCGAACGTCTTACAGAGTTTCGTCCACCGTTCGCCGAATTTCCCTCCGTTGATCGTGAGGGCCTTGTCACCAGGGGACAAGAAATTTGAAACCGACCCTTCCATGCCGCCGGTGCCGGACGCCGCGAGAATCAACACATCGTTCCGGGTTTGGAACAGCCACTTGAGGTCCTCGCGAACCTCCGCGAACAATTTATCGAACTCGGGAGCCCGGTGATGAATCATCGGCCTGGCCATGGCCAGCAACACCTCCGGAGGAACGGGGGTGGGTCCGGGAGCCAGCAAATACCGTTTGAGCATGGGACGATCCTCCTCGCTGTACGGAACGAACAATGTCAGGGATTTAGAAGGGGCGTACGCTACCATAGCCCCCCCTGGGTGTCAAGGTAACGAACCACGAAGAAGCTTATCTTTTCAGCATGTTCACGGCCTCAATGGAGCACGGACCTGTGATGTTTCTTGATGGCCGGGAGATGGTAGCGGGAGGACGCTGTCAGCGCAGCGGCGGGGCGACCCATATTCGAACTCTTTCAATTTCTTGACAACCCAAGACCTCCTCGATAGGCTACCCTTCGAGAGTCAGAGACCGCACATTTCCTGAACAGTCTGGTGGGTATTCCAATGCATGCACGTCCGTTTGCCGCTGGCGTTCGCTCGTTGCCGCTCCTTTCCTTTTGCCTTCTGTCCTTATCCTGGACACCTCTCGCGGGCGCAGAGTTCCCCGGCACACCTCAAGGCGATGCTCCCGCCACGGTGGAAACTACTGAGACTCCCGCAGCCGACCCCCAGCCCCTCATTCAGGAACCGGAATACATGCTGGACGAAGAGGATCGCGCGACCGCCGCGGAGGTCGAAGCAACCGAATCGTCGACGGCCGTCGCCAGCGAGCCTTCCACTGAAGTCCCGCCAGCCGAAGCCCTGCTGCAACTAAAACCGCTGACCGGCAACACTGCTCGATTTGCGGACTTGCTGACGCCACCGGCCGAGGTCATCCAGGAAGCGGCTGCCGAACAAGGACAGGAATCAGACACCACCCCGGAATACAACGTGCCGATCGTCCTGGACCCCTCGGTGCAGGGCCACATTCGCTTTTTTAACGTGGCGATCCGAAACCGGTTCGAGCAATGGCTCATCCGCCTCAGCCACTATCGTCCGTTGGTCGACAGCATTTTCACGGAATTCCAATTGCCGAGTGATCTGATTTACTTGTCGCTGGTCGAAAGCGGGTTCAACCCCCACGCATATTCCCGTGCCCGCGCAGCCGGACCGTGGCAATTCATGAAGGGCACGGCCAAAGTCTACGGTTTGCGCGTCGATAGCTATGTGGACGAACGGCGAGATCCCGTGAAGTCGACCGTGGCAGCCGCACGCTACCTGCGAGACCTGTACGATCTCTTTGGTACGTGGCCGCTGGCCATGGCCGCGTACAATGCCGGAGAAGGCAAGGTCATGCGAGCCCTGCATACGGCCCAGGCCGAGAGTTTCTCGGACATCGCCAAGACGCGTCTCATCCGCCGCGAAACGAAGGAATACGTCCCGCGCTTCATGGCCGCCACGATCATCGCCAAGAATCCCGATCGGTACGGGTTTCCCCAGAACGACGTCCGCCCCCATCAATTCGAAGAGGTGGTCGTCCGTCGCCCGATTCACTTCAAGGCGATTGCCAATGTCACGGGGATTTCGTACCAGGAATTAAAGGTGCTGAACCCGGAATTACGACGTGATGCCACGCCACCGGATGATCCCGAATATCACTTGAAGGTGCCGGTCGGCACCAGGGAAAAGGTGGAACAGTTATTGGAGCGGGCGCCGACCCATAAGTTCCCGCCGCTGCCGATGCCGGTTCAGGTCAAAAACCGACATTTCAAGAACGAGCCTGATTCCGGACATTGGTACCGTGTCCGCGTCGGCGACTCTCTGGAGAAGATCGCCAAACGCTTCAACATCTCCGTCAAGACCCTTAAGTCCAACAACAACCTGACTGGCCCCACCATCAAGGCAGGGAGCCGCCTGGTCATTGCTAACTGAACGCCTCAGGTTGATCGTCGCTGACTGAATAGGGGGCCGCGGAAGGAAAGGCTACTGGCTCTTCTTCGGAGCTGGCTTGGCAGACTTGCCCGACGCGGCCTTTGCCTTGGCAGGTGCTTCAGCCTGAGGAGCAGGCGCGCTGGCGGCAGGGGCTGATGGCGTCGCGGCCGCCGGACTCTCGGGGGCTTTCTTCACCTCCAACACCTTGACCCGAACCGCCGCTTCACTGGTGAAGGGCGAGTTAGGGTAATTCTTCATCAAATCCTGGTAATGGGCAATGGCACCTTCCGGCCTCGACTGGGACTCTTCAATCTTCGCCAACTCGAACAGGACATGGTCCTTGTTCAGTGCGCCCGGGATGTCAAGAATACCGGTGAAGGCCTTCACGGCCTGGTCTCGATCCCCCTTTGCCAAGAAGGCATAGGCCAATCGCTGCTGGACGAGCCCCATCAGCGAGGTGTTGGAACTGTAGAGCAACATGAATCGCTTGTAGGTTTCGATGCCGGCATCGACCTGGTTCGCCAGGACCTGCGCATTCCCGAGATGAAACAGCGCGATCGGAGCCACAGGACTCCGCGGATATTGATCAATGACCTGCGTGTAGAGATTGATCGCCTGGGCGAGCTGCTCTTGGCTTTTCTTTGGATCGTCGGCAGGCCGATTGAGATAGTGAAGCGTGGCTTCCTGGTCGAGTTCCCTGGCCTTCAAGGTCGATTGATAGTCATACCAAACCACACCAGCGACCACTGCTCCTGCAACCAGGACAACCCCCAGCCCGACCAGTAACGCACGCCGCTGCTCCTGCAACACGTGGAAAAACCGATCGACGCCACTGATAAGATGGGCTTCGTCGAGCGGATCGTCTTTGGCAGGAACCCTGATGCGATAACTCATGGCTAATCGGTCGTCTCGGTTAGGCACAAGAAGCGGTCGTTTCTGAGAACCGACCGCCTTATACTAGGGAGCACTCAGGCTTGTCAAATATTCAGCCCCTTCCAGAGGCGCATCAGTTGATGTTCGAACACCAGTTGCAGCAACTTCAGGACCGTCACCTCCTACGCCGGCTCCGAACCATGGAATCGGGGACGGGACCGACGGCAACGCTTGACGGACGGGAAGTCATCCTGCTGTCATCGAATAACTACCTCGGCCTGGCCACACACCCGACCGTTGTGGAGGCAGCCGTCGCAGCCACAAGGCAATACGGAGCTGGATCCGGTGCGGCACGCCTCGTCTGCGGAAGCCTGCCTCCGCATCAAGACCTGGAAACAGCCCTCGCCCGTTTTAAAGGCACCGAGTCGGCACTCACCTTCGCAGCCGGTTATCTAGCCAACATCGGTGTCATCCCCTCGCTGATCGGGAAAGACGGACTCATCCTGGCCGACCGTCTATGTCACGCCAGCCTACTAGACGGCTGCCGCCTCAGCGGAGCCATGTTTCGCGTCTACCACCATCGTGACATGCATCATCTTGAGCGATTGCTTGCCCGTCGCCCGGCAGGCAAATCCACCCTCATTGTCACAGACGGACTCTTCAGTATGGACGGAGACATCGCACCGATGAAGGACATCGTGCAGTTGGCCGAACGGTACGACGCCATGATCTATGTCGATGACGCTCACGGCACTGGCATCCTGGGCCCCACGGGACGAGGCACCTTGGAGCATTGCAACGTCGAGTCGCGCGTCCCGTACCACATGGGGACCTTGAGCAAAGCCCTCGGGAGTGCGGGTGGCTACCTGACCGGCTCCGCATCGTTCATTGCCTATCTGGTCAATTCCTGCCGCAGTTTCACTTACACCACTGCGCCCACTCCTGGGAGCGCCGCGGCCGCCACGGCAGCACTCCAGGTCATCCAACGGGAACCGGAGCGGCGGGCCAGGCTGTGGAGCAACCGCGCACGCCTCGCACAAGGACTCTCTCGGCTAGGCTTCCACCTGGCCGCATCGGAAAGCCCGATCCTGCCGATCATCGTCGGCGATCCCGATCGCGCCATGACTATGGCTCAATCTCTTCTCGATCACGGTGTCTATGCCCCGGCCATCCGTCCTCCCACAGTCCCCCCCGCGACCAGTCGAATTCGCCTCACGATCACCGCCGACCACACCGACGAACAAATCGATCGCGCGCTGCGGATCTTGGAACAGGCAGGGCACGCCATCAACCTGCTCTAACCGGATTTCAGGCAGTGTTGATGGGCCGGACCACGCCTGATCCAGCCCCGTCTCTTCTGGATATTTTCTTGATTTCCCCCCCCCCTATGGCATGATCGAATCAGTTCGACGAGCCATGTGTATTGATTCATCCCTACGCTCGTTTATCCACACCGTTTCCTAACTCATATGGAGCGTCCCGATGATTGATATCTCCAAACTGTTGACCTTTGGCGTCCAGCAGGGAGCCTCGGACTGTCACATCAGCGCCGGCGAGCCGCCGATGATTCGCCTGCATGGCGACCTGAAGAAACTCGACCACCCGCCCCTCACGCAGGATGAAACCCATGCACTCATCTACGACATGATGAGCGACGCCCAACGCAAGAATTTCGAAGAGCATCGGGAGTGTGACTTCTCTTTCGACCTCGGCGACATTGCCCGCTTCCGGGTGAATGTGTTCGTCCAAGGCCGGGGGCTCGGCGCCGTCTTCCGGACCATTCCCACAGAAATTCTGCCGCTTGAAAAGCTGGGAATGCCGCCGATTCTTCGGCAACTCTGCGACCGGGAAAAGGGACTGATCCTAGTCACCGGCCCAACCGGCTCCGGTAAATCCACTACCCTCGCCGGCATGATCGACTATCTGAACAATACCTTTGAGGGCCATATTCTCACGATCGAAGACCCGGTGGAGTTTGTGCACAAATCTAAGAAGTGTCTCGTCAATCAGCGGGAATTAGGCGTGCACACCTTGTCGTTCGCCAATGCGCTCCGCGCCGCACTCCGCGAAGACCCCGATATCATTCTCGTCGGAGAAATGCGGGATCTGGATACGATTCAGTTGGCCTTAACCGCAGCCGAAACCGGGCACCTGGTGTTTGCGACCCTCCACACCTCCAGTGCTCCGAAAACAATCGACCGCATCATCGATGCGTTCCCACCCAACCAGCAGGCGCAGGTCCGCGCACAGCTGTCGGAAACCCTGGAAGCGGTGTTGACCCAAACCTTGCTCAAAAAGAAAAGCGGCGGCCGGGTTGCTGCCGTGGAAATCATGGTGGGCACCACGGCCGTGCGGAATCTCATTCGCGAAGGCAAACTCCATCAGATTCCCGGCATCATGCAAGCCAGCCAGAAGGACGGCATGCAGACCATGGACATGGCCTTGATCGATTTGGCCACGCGAGGCCTCGTCACCAAAGCCGAAGCGCAATCGCGCAGTATGAATCCCAATCTGTTCAACACGGCAGGCGCGGCCTAACCAGGCGCCTGCCCGGTCACCGGCTTCAGCCGACACGAGAAGGGGCATTCCATGGAAGTTCGCACACTCCTCGAAGTCATGGTCAAGCAAGAGTCCTCCGACCTCTATCTGACCGTCGATGCGCCCCCCATCTATCGCATCCATGGCTCCACGCATCGAACCGATGCGCCGCCCTTCACCAACGAGCAATTAGAGTCGTTGGCGCTCGCCCTCATGCGAGGGCAGCAACGAGGTGAGTTCGAGGAGAAGATGGAGATGAACCTGGCCCTGTACTACAAGGACCTGGGGCGTTTCCGCGTCAATATTTTCCGGCAAAAGGGAAATGTCGGGCTGGTGTTCCGGCACATCAAGGCGGAAATCATGACGGTCGAGCAGTTGGATCTGCCGCCCATCGTTAAAGATATCGCCATGACAAAACGAGGGCTAGTCCTCGTCGTCGGCGCCACGGGATCAGGAAAGTCGACGACCTTGGCCGCCATGATCGATCACCGGAATACGGTGCACGCGGGGCACATCATCAGTGTGGAAGACCCGATCGAGTTCGTCCATCATCACAAAAAGTCGATCGTGACTCAGCGTGAAGTCGGTTTCGACACCCATTCGTTCGGCAACGCGCTCAAAAACACCCTGCGGCAAGCCCCGGACGTGATCCTCATCGGCGAAATCCGGGATACGGAAACCATGGAAGCCGCCATTACGTTCGCGGAAACAGGTCACCTCTGCCTCGGGACCTTGCACTCGAATAATGCCAACCAATCCATCGAACGCATCATGAACTTTTTCCCGGTGGAGCGACATGCGCAAATCTATCTGCAACTCTCGCTGAACCTCAGGGCCATCATTTCCCAACGACTTATCCCTTCGCTTGACAGCCGTCGAGTCCCCGCACTGGAAATCATGCTCGATACGCCGCGCATCAAAGACCTAATCAAGCGGTCGGAGATCGACACGCTGAAAGAAGCGATGGAGCAGGGCATTGACGAAGGCTGCCAGACGTTCGACCATGTACTGCTGCAACTCTACAAAGCCGGCAAGATCAGTATTGAACAGGCGCTGATCAACGCCGACAGTGCAAATAACCTTCGTTTGAAGATCAAGCTGGCAGGATTGAAAGGCGACGATGCGGTCGCGGCACTCCTAGACAAGAATGATCGTGAGGAAAAAGGGTTCCAGATCCAGGGACAGATGGGCCAGGCGGCAGGCAAGAAGCGTTGAGCCTTACGATCTGAGAAGCACAGGATCCCAGACGCGAGGCCTTCCCGCGTCGCCACACACCGTGCAGGGGACCACGACGAACAGGTCTCTGACGGCTATTCCCCCGTGGCCTGTTCAAGGTACACGGCGATCTTGTTCAACGCTCCCGCACTCAATTTTCTTCCATACCATACCGGCATCGTATCCGGAGGAAAACCCGGAACCACATAGGTTCCCGGCGACACGATCGACTCCACGATGTACTCCCGCACCGTCTGTGCCTGCCCCCGGTATTGCGGATCGGCCAGTCGGCTAAGCCCCGTCTTGCCCAACCAGAGTGGTGGCCCCACCTTCCCGTTTGCACCGGCAATTCCCGGGATCTGATGACAGACCGTACAGCCCGCACGAACAAAGAGTTCCTGAATCGGTTCCTCGCCGGTCACCAACGGCATCATGGTCGGGTCAATCTGAGGAACTGTAGCGGGGACCGGCGATGACGTGGGCGAATTTTGAAGCCCGGCCAAGGCCACCAGCAGGACAAATCCCGCCACTAACGCAGCAACGGCCTTGTTCTTGTGATTCGAAGGCGGAACCGATGAGGACGAGGCTGGACCGAGCATAGACACAAACATCGAGCCTTACGAGGATGTAGCCCCCACCATACTACGAGACATTTTACCCGAGCAAGCAGAGGAGAGGCATCTCAGGTCAAACGGTGAATCGCCCCTACTTTGCGGCATCCATTGCGCAACGAAACCCAATCGCGCGATCCTGAAAATCCGGCTCCGCCGAAACTCGAGCTGATGATCGCAGTGCCACTGGGAGATCAGACCAGGAACCGCCACGAATCACTTTCTTCTCCCCTTTTGCTGGACCAGTGGGGTTCTTGTCTGGGCTCTTCGCATAATATTCACGATCGTACCAATCCCCCACCCATTCCGCGGCGTTGCCGGCCATGTGGTGGAGGCCATAGGGGCTTCGTCCCCCCTCCTTGAGTCCATGGCGAACGCTCATCCCCTCGACCCCGCCAGTCACATTCACCAGAGTGACGGCTTCGCTCACCCACACGCCGCGATTGTAATTCGCAATGTCCACAAACGGCTGCATAGGCCCCCAAGGATATCTTCGCCCATCCGTTCCCCGCGCCCCCTTCTCCCACTCGGCTTCCGTCGGAAGCCTTTTCCCCGCCCAGGTGCAGTAGGCCGACGCATCAGCCCAACTGACTCCGATCGCCGGGCGATCCCCCACTGTTTCCGCCGCTTCATCGTCCCAGGTCGGCGGGGCATCACGCTGCACCTCCTGAAGAAACCGTCGATAGAGCCGAAGTGACACTTCGTATCGATCGATCGCATAGGCATCAAGGGTGACGACATGCTCCGGCCGCTCAGCAGGAAGCCCCTCATTGCTTCCCATCGTAAACGCCCCGGCCGGAATCAACACCATGGGTGCGCCATCTTTGCCTTGAACAGCATCGGGAACACCTTGTTGGCCACCGGCGGCAGGCTGCAATTCCTCTGCAGCACGCACCCAGGCACCGGCAAGCAGGGTTATGGACATCACGACGGTCATGCCGAATAAACGCATACAGACCTCCCACCCGAGAGACGCGCGCGAGCAATCAGACGCCAAGCTTGTCCAAAGTGTAACCGCGCCTATCAGCAAACTCAACAGCACAGCAACCGAGCGAAGCACCGCTGAAGCGACGCACAACAAGGTTCGCCCAATCGCAAGTCTCGTCAATGCGGCGCAGTGATGAGGGGTGAATGCCCCTGAACATACACCGGCCGGCAGGGGAGCCCTGCCGGCCGGTCAGCGGGTGGGTACAGTGGCGGTGGGTTACCGGGCAAGCTCAGCCACGCGACGCTCGTGATCCTTAACGGCTCTCGACGCCGTCAGATCCCCTCGATCCAACAGATGGTGTAACACCTCGTGCTTTAACTGCACCATCAAAGCCTTGTTCTGAGAAGTGGAGACCGCAGTGTCCTGGAGCAAGTTCAGCCAGCCCGTCGTGGCGCCCTCATACCGACTATTCGGCATGGCTGTGCGCAGTTCCTGAAACACCGTAATGGCATCGGCCCGATTTTCGAACAGCGCCACCAACGCACGGGTATAGTACGCTTCCTCACAAGCAGGTCCCTTGTGGCAGTTCTTCATCCGTGCATCCTGGGCATGTGCGATCGCCTGAAGAGGCTTCAACTCCACGGGGTCGGCCTGAAAAAAGGCACTACTCGGAAGCGTCGTCGACGAGCCGGGTTGCATCGTCGTGCAGCCTTCAATCCCCCCAACCATCAAGATCCAAAATGCGGCGTACAGCATGGTTCGTTGCGACATCTTCAGCCTCCTCACAAGTGCGACGATGGTGGTGTGCGTCGATGCTGATCTCTTGCTCGCACGGAATGTTTTGACTGTACCATCGAGACTGGATTCAGCCATTCCACGGAGGCCGTACCTCTTCGGTATGGGGGAGCAACGCTCAGCGAAACAGCGGAAACATCAAGGCTTTATTCGCAATTAGCAGGAAATGCGAGGATCTGGACAGGCAACGATGCTGGGAAGGAGCTCCTGTGAGGCAACCGGAGGTCGCCCCACCTGACGGCGGGGCGACACAGTCCGATCTCAATGCCAGTTTGCGGCAAGAATTTGCTGCACGTCTTGTGGGCGCTGGGCAATGGCCTGATCCCAGCTTAGCCCGGTTTGCTGCGTGAATCCCGCCATAGCTTGGATGAGTTGATTCACCTGAGTGCTCATCAATTGTTGACCGTTACCGACCTGGACCGTTTCCACTTGGTTGGATGCTCCTGCATACCAGTTAGCAATCGTCACCTGATCCGTCGAACCATACACTGCAATACGCAAATCATTGGCGCTCTGACTCAACATGAGATCCAAGGGATCGATTCCGGATGCAAAACTCAATCGATCACCAGTTCCACTGGCATCCGTAATGGTGTCCTGTCCATCTCCGCGAGCAAACTGGAACACGTCATTACCCGTCCCACCATTGAGCGCATCATTGCCTTTTCCACCAGACAACGTATCGTTGCCGTCGCCACCTGCCAGTGCGTTATTGCCGGCGTTGCCCGTCAGCACGTTGGCCAGAGTATTACCCGTGCCGTTGATGGCGGCTGTTCCCGTAAGAGTAAGATTTTCGACATTCGCGCCCAACGTCCAAGTCACTGAGCTTTGCACCGTATCGATGCCGGCATTCAGTGCCTCAACCACCGTGTCTCCCGCCCCGACCACATACGTGTCATCTCCGGCACCGCCGGTCAGTGTGTTAGCCGCGTTATTGCCGATGAGAATATTATTAAGCGTGTTCCCTGTCCCATTGATAGTCCCTGTGCCTAACAGAGTGAGGTTTTCGACATTCCCAGCGAGTGTATGAGTCACCGAACTCTGAACGGTATCGATCCCGGCATTTATCGCCTCGATGACCGTATCCCCTGCGCCAACAACGTACGTGTCGTTTCCTGCGCCTCCGGTCAACTTATTGGCGGCACTATTTCCGATCATGAGGTTGTCCAGGCCATTCCCCGTCCCATTGACCGCGGAAGTACCGCTTAGCGTCAGGTTTTCGACATTGGCGCTCAGTGTATAGGTCACAGAGCTCTGAATCGTATCAATGCCCTCGCCGACTAATTCCGTGACCTTGTCGCCGACATTGTCCACGATATACAGATCATCCCCCTGCGCTCCAATCAGCGTGTCAGCCCCAGCCGCTCCACTGAGAATATTTGCCGCGCTATTGCCTGTCAGGGTGTTAGCAAGACTATTACCTGTTCCATTGACAGCAGTAATGCCGGTCAAGACGAGATTTTCGAGATTCGTCTCCAGCGTCCAACTGATATCAGACTTCACGGTGTCGGTCCCGGCACCCGCCGACTCTACCACCGTGTCGCCAACGCCTACCACGTAGGTGTCGTTCCCCGCTCCTCCGGTCAAAACATTTATCGCACTATTTCCAGTTAGAATATTGTTGAGAGAATTGCCGGTACCATTGATAGCAGCACTTCCGGTGAGGGTCAGATTTTCTAGATTCGAGCCCAGTGCGTAGGAAAGGCTGCTTTGCACAGTATCCGTACCTTGTCCGGCCGTTTCCGTCACCATGTCGTTGATAGTGTCGACAACATACACATCATTCCCGGTCCCGCCGGTCATGAGATCCTCGCCCGTGCCCCCGTCCAACGTATCATTCCCCGCGCCGCCCGAGAGAATGTCGTCTCCACCTAATCCCAGCAGTGTATCGTTGGTCACATTTCCGTAGAAATAATCCGTGTCTTCGGTACCGACCAGATTGACACCTTCCGTGTGAGCCAGCATGGCGTTGTAATCCCACATCGTCCCATCGCTGAATTGGATTCGATCAACGCGCAACGCATCAAATGAGAAAAACCCGCCAAGGTTCACTTGATCCTCAGTACCATTGAGCGTCAGGATGGCATCCCTGCCAAAATCAGGTGTAGCACGCAACGTGATATCGCCAGACGTAATTCCATCGATCAATTGGAGCGTATCGATGTCCGCACTGTCTCCTTGCTCATCGATGCTATCTTGTCCATACCCGCGGCCGAACACATAGATATCGTTTCCACCATAGCCCTCCAGAAAATCGTTTCCGGCGCCTCCGTCAAGCGTATCATTACCCAAAGACGCCAGGATTTGATCGTTCCCACCGAAACCCTGCATAACCTCATCTCTCGAAGTCCCATAAAACGAGTCATCGGCCTCACTACCGACAAACGTCATCCGGCTTTCGATAGCAGCGAACTCCCAAACCGTGCCATCAGCGAACACAAGCTCATCGACCGTCTCGCCTGGCAATGAAAAGTATGAGCGCACCGTCAATTGATCAGTCGTTCCCGTGACCCTTAGGACTAGGTCGTTGCCATGGTTCTCAACGATGAGATCGCCGGGAACGATGTTCGACAAAAACTCCACCCGGTCAAGGCCCGTTCGCGCATACCATTGCACACCTGTTTCCACCGTGTCCTGCGCATACCCACGGCCGAACACGAATGTATTGTCGCCAACCCCGATCAGCGTATCATTACCCATCTGTCCATCAAGCCGGTGAGAACCTGACAGTTCATTGTCTAAAGCATTGCCGATCAAATTCACCTGGGTCGTCGGGCTAAGAAACCGATCATCCTCAATCCTCACGTTTTCGACGTTGTCCGACGCCTGAAAGGTAAGCGACTCGGTCGGAGTGAGGTACACCGTGTCACGGCCTGCATTTACTTCCTCGATGATGACTTGGCCCATAGACCGAAGGTGGTACTGATCGTCCCCTGCACCACCGAACAGCTGGTCACCAACACCTGCCGACTCCAAAATGTCATTGCCTTCGCCACCACGCAACAGGTTGAATCCTTCGTTTCCATAGAGTCGGTCGTTTCCAGCGCCACCATCTAATTCATCATCACCTTCTTCACCTTGCAAGACATCATTACCCAATCCACCGAGCAACACGTCGTTGCCTCCACGCCCATGGAGCCAATCCTCCGTCTGGCTCCCTTGCATGTGGTCGGCAAAGCTCGTTCCTTGCAGCGTTCCTCCAGTTGCCGGAGAGGACAACTGGAAGCCGCGCGCAAGTAATTCGCCATCCGTGAACACCGTCCCATCGACAAATTCGAATTGGCGGACGGTATGGAAATCGGCAGGACTGCTCACTCCAAACCCGGTGATCTGAATTGAATCCTCTCCATTGCCCACGCGAAGCACCAAAGAATCGCCTGACGCCACATCCAACTTTAGCGATTCGACGCTGATTCCTGCACCAAAAACCAAGCGATTGCTTTGCATTGCATTATCTTGGATCGTATCGGCACCGTCCCCCAAATTGAATCGATACGTATCGACTCCAACGCCGCCGATGAGAAAGTCGTCCCCGTTGCCGCCCTGGAGATCATCGTCTCCCGCGCCGCCTTGCAGCACATCATTCCCTTCCCCACCGTCCAGCAGATCTACACCAGCCTGATTTAGAACGAAGGGCGAATCCCCGACGAGCAGGTCATCACCGGTCCCGCCATAAAGTTGATCGTCTCCGGCGTCGCCGACCAGCTGATCGCTTCCTTCGCCGCCAAACAGTTGGTCCTGTCTTGCGCCACCCCATAGCTGATCATCACCCTCTTCCCCCTCCAGCGTGTCATTTCCACCTTCGAGACCGGGAACGGTAGGGTTGTTGCCGTCGCCGTACAGAAAATCATTTCCGGCGCCACCGACGAGAAAATCATTTCCCTCTCGTCCCTGCACGTCATCGATGCCATCGCCGCCATCAAGCTCATCATTACCAAGTCCGCCATTCAGCAAATCATCGCCCGCTTCCCCGGATAGAATGTCATTCCCGTCTTGGCCAAACAGCGCATCATGACCTTCGCCACCGAAAAGCGTATCGTTTCCGACATCTCCTTGAAGTTCGTCATCGCCTTCATCACCGAAGAGTGTGTCGTCGCCCTCCTGCCCAAAGACGCGATCATTGCTACCGCCGCCCCAAAGCGCGTCGTCTCCAAGGCCGCCTTGTAACTCATCATTGTTAGCCCCACCATCGAGAAAATCATTTCCCCCAAATCCGGCGAGCAGGTCCATCCCAGTTCCACCATACAGAATATCGTCCCCTCCGCCTCCCTGTAACTCATCTGCTCCGGCACCGCCGTCAAGAACATCGGCCGATCCTGGATCGTCGGAAAAGTCACCGACTAAGAGGTCATCTCCGTCACCTCCAGAGAGCATGTCCGCTCCGGCTCCTCCAAACAATGAATCGTTTCCCTCGCCCCCATCAAGCCAATCATCGCCTGCGAGCGTTTGAGTGAAATCTGACTCACCATACAACCGATCGTCACCGGCTCCGCCAAGGAGAATGTCATCCCCGCCATCGCCGACCAGCAAATCGTTACCGGCCCCTCCATCAAGATAGTCGTCGGCGCCAGACAGGAAAATCACAGCGGGCTGTGAGGACGGATTCCAACTGAAATTTTCATCGGCAAGACTCCACCAGCCGGCTGGGCGGTTCTCTCCGCGGAGAATATCATCCCCATCTCCTCCCAATAGCGTGTCTGAGCCCATCTCCCCCAAGAACGTGTCGTTTCCGCCCCCACCGTCGGCATAGTAGGCGCCGCCATCGACACGAAGACCGCTGGAATCCCAGTAGTCGGCAAGGCCCACCGCATAATCGTCGCCATTCCCTCCGAGGAACATATCCCCCTCGGTCATCATTGCGTAATCATCCCCAGAACCACCGATCAAGTAATCGTCCCCGAACCCACCTATAAACACGTCATCGCCACTGCCGCCATCCAATAGATCATCGAATGGGCCGACAAATGCCCAATTGTCTCCAGAGAGAAGATCATTGCCGCCGTTTGCATGGATTTCTGTCGCACCGAGACCTGGTGAAAACCCTTCAGACTCTCCACCACCTAGATAGACATCTACAAAGGAGCCTGTGGGGAAACCCGCGTCGCGAGGGATCTCCGACATGTCTCGCAATTGAATTTCCATCTGACCGCTTTGAAAGTTCTCGTCGACGATGAGCACTCCATTAACGATCAGATCGGTCCCTGACATGACATAGATGGTTTTCCCATCAAGACTCGTATACGTATTCTTGGCATCCCCGGCACGGCGAACCCCGCCTTGCAGCACTCGGTCATCAAAAATAATCTTCCCTTGAGCATCGCTATCTTCAATCCGATCCAGTCCGTCACCGGCATTATAAATGTACGTATCAAAGCCGATGCCACCTTCGAGAAGGTCAAAGTCTCCTGCCCCGCCTAGGAGAACGTCATTGCCCAGGCCTCCCAGCAGATGATCGATACCATCGTTACCCTCTAGTCTATTCGCACCACTGTTCCCGGCAATTAGGTTATCCAACTCATTGCCGATGCCATTGAGGTTGGCCGAACCCATCAACAGTAAATCTTCTACTGATGTTCCATTGAGAGAAAATGTCGCTGAACTCCGAATGGTGTCACTGCCATTGTTCCCTACTTCAATAACCTGATCACCAACATCGTCCACAATATAGGAATCGTCGCCTCGGCCTCCAAACATCCGATCTGTACCAGACCCCCCATCAAGAATGTCATTACCATCATCACCTTGAAGGTAGTCATGACCTCCATACCCTAATAGGGTATCGACGCCATCGCCGCCATAAAGATGGTCGTCCGTCAGCGCATGTCCCTCTAGCATCTCAGCATCGCTACTGCCGAAGAGATACTCTCGTTGAAAACTTGGGAAAGTAGCCAGCACTTCGATTCCCGACGCCATGTCTTTGTAATGAGTTTGCGAAGGGCTGAACGGAGCGGGGATATTTGATAACGTAAGGGCTAGTCGAGCGAGGAGAAAGGCTCCACGGTCATTTAAATACTGGTCCGTCATATTACCCGCGCCACTCGACGGATCGTACAATGAAAGTTGTCCATCCGCTGTATGGCCAAGACCGTTGTAGTCCGCCCCTACTACCGCAAAAGGATTCAGTGCTCGCAACGCATAACGATAGGCCAATCCACTATTGCCAGGATCTTGGGCAGCATTCTTTAATTCCTCGGCCGACAATCGTGGAGCGACTCGTCCTAGACCATCCGTTTGGATTAACGGCTCAATGACATATGTTTGATTATTTAAGGAGGTTCGAACCTGCTCAATATGGGAATAAAACTCATTGCGTGCCCCGATGTCCCCAAAGCCTCCCGTGTCATCGTTGAAGTCAGTATTGGGATCTGGATCGCTTGGAACAAACAGAGCACGAAGGGCATCCAGGGCCACTTCCAGCGTGTCGCCTTCGGCCACGTGCTCATCAACCGGTGAAGCGAAAGAGCTGGCGGCTGCCGAGGATGCAGCTTTTAAAATGCCTTCAATGTCACCCTGTGTTAGGTCAGGGTCTACCGTCTCGAAAAGTTCTTGCAGAGCCAAGGAATCAACAAGAAGCGTGATGCTATGGGTGTTGCCATACTGAGACTCACGCGGATTCTGAAGGTTGATCCCCTCGATCAATGGCTGTCCTTCTATAAGAATTTCATGAACGGGGGCGTGGATGCCAGAATTGGCAATGATCTGTGGATCAATACCGCTCGTCGCATGACCAAACAATTGCGAGATCTTGTCAAAGGGACCGCCGGTACGAGTAACTCCACCTAGTACTCCGCCAGGTGGAACAAACACGGACGTCCCAACCGTGGCGTACAGCTGCTGAACAACCGTCAGCGCTTGGGTATATCGAGCATCTGTATATAAGTTCCCCGATGCACCGCTCTGCGTCAATAGTTCGCTGGGATCGAACTGTTTGATCTGCGTATCGAGATTGGTCACCATCTCCCTAATTCGAGCAATCTCTTCTGTTTCCGAGAGCAATACGTTCGCAAATGCGCCACGCCCAGCAGCGTTAAATGTATAGGTATGATTCACTTGATCAGCGTGGAGTTCGGTAAACACTGTCGCTAAATGTCCACCCAATGAGTATCCCGTGACGTTCAGAATGGCACCTGGCGGTAGGGTTGGCTGGATTTGTTTCCAGTACCGCTCCATACTCACAAGTTGAGCGAAGGCAAATCCTCTACCTGCTATTTCCCCCGCTGCGCCACCATTTCCATCTCGCTCCCAATCGCCCCCTTTGGCCTGGTCCTGGTACTCCACGCTTCGGAAGGCTAAGGTGAACGTTTTCCCAGTCGGATCGCTCAAATCTTTGATCAACGTCGCGCTAAACCCCGTCGCATCACTGGCATGTTGGTCGATGATCTGATAGTGCTGTACAAACGCTTGAGCCTGTCCTTTTTCGAGCGTTCCTGTGAAGCGTGTAAAGCCTGTCTCGGGAAAGCCCTCTCGATTATTCCCGCGCAGCAGGCGCCGTGTGACTTCTTCAAGACTATTCAGATCGATATTGTCTAAATAGCTTTCTGCGGCCATTTGCTGTAGCGCGAATTTTAGCCATATTGAAATGTCACTTTGCGGCATCTGCACTTTCCTTCCTCATCATATTGGAACTAGCGGGCAACAGTACTTCTCGAAGGAAGTCAAAAGTATAGAAATCAGTTCTTCCTTTCTTTCCTTTCGGGCAAGCGTACCCACCTAGCCACCAAATCCCAGTTAGGTTATTGCGCACGTCTCCGCTTCGGATGAACCCACGACGGACGGCCAGTACCTCATTGGTCTGCGCATTGATAACGAGCAACTCTCCGCCCGCGATGCCGTGCTCGCGATCATGAGGTCGAGTAATTCCACGCCAGATGTAACCAAATCGGCTCTCAGGCATTGTCATTTCTTCCTCCACTAGAGTCTTTTCGTTGTTGGTATACTTCGACGTGTATCGTCGGTAGGTTGCTTCATTGTTTTCACTCGGCGCCAGTTCTTCAAGGAACGCATAGGCTCCACGCCTCACGAGCAATTCTCGTTCTGTCTCAACGCTACCTCCTGTCACGTAACCATACGGGTCTTCCATTGCGTACAAGTGGCTGAGCTCATCATCAGTGGCGGCTCTTCGCAACCGCATCATGTAAAGGCCCTCTACGTTCTCTACTGTCTTGTAGATAAACTCTCCTGCTTCGGTCTTGCAGAGATGGTCAAAATACTCCTGACTTGTCATCCCTGGCTTGTAGCCGCTGTCTTCGGATACTGGATTCGGAATTTTGATTGAATGGGCGAAACGTCCCTCTTCCGTCGCAAAGGGGTCCGCTGGCTGCAATTTGACGATTTCGCAACGACGGTTTGCTGGATTGATCTTATGGGTTTTGCAATATTCGGCCTTCTTCTCAATAGCCTTTCGAAATCGCTCACCCACTGTCTCGTCTTTATCAAAGAGTCCTGCACTACTGACACTCGTCATGGCCAGCAACAGCAGGCCGATCAGAACCAGCATGCCCCATATTTTTCTGTTTGGTTTCATCACTAACCCTCTTCCTGAAGGTTCATTGCGCCATCCCCGCTTCATGACATTCCTACCGCTCCCGCAAACTCTCTTTCATCGATTTCAGTAAGGGGCTCAGCAAAAATTCGATCACCCGCCGCTGTCCGGTTTTGATTTCCACCGTGACAGCCATGCCGGGGGTGAGATGAATCTGCTTTCCTTCCACCAGCATCGTGGCTCGATCCATACTCACCCGCGTCACATAGACTAGACCGCCCTTGTCTTTGTCTAACGGTACCGCATCGTCCGAGACGGTCAACACCTTTCCGGGAATCGTCCCATACAGAGTGAATGGAAACGTTTCGATCTTGAGTTCTACCGGCTGCCCTTCTTTCACGAATCCGATATCTCTATTTTCGAGCTGTGCCTCGACCTCCACCGGGTGGTCCTGAGGTACCACCATCAGCAGGGGCTGAGCAGGTGTCACCACTCCGCCCACCGTGTGCACTGCCAATTGTTGAACGACGCCGTCGATTGGAGAGACCAGTTTCTGCAGCTCAGTTTTTTGTCCGGCTTTCCGCACCTCTTGTATGAGCGACGCAGCTTTCATCTCCATGGCCGAAAGCTCGGCTTGCTTGCTCTGTTGAAAGTCCGAGATAAGCGCCTGATAATTCTGTTGAGATTCTGCCAATGCTGCCTGGTCCTGACGCAACTTACTTTTCTGACCCGCCCATTCCTGAGCCTTATCGATACGTTGCTGTTCGAATTGGAGGTAGTCCATCTTCGACACATACTGTTGTACCAATAATGCCCGGTAGGCCGCGGCTCGTTCATCTTCCATCGGAACCGTGGCTTCAAGGCGTCTGAGATTCTCTCTTGTGGCATCTACAGCTGCTTTTCGCTGGCCGACAAGATGTCGTGCAGCATCAACTCGCGCCAAATATTCCGCTGCCTGATCTCGCAAGAGTTGCTGTTGCAACAACACGAATCCTGGATCGGCATCATCGGGCCCGGTGAAGGTAGCCTTCCCGGCTATTAGTGCATGCAAACGAGCCGCCTCGACCAGAGCGGCTCGATACTCGCTGGAAGCCCGATCACGATCAGCACGGTTTTGAGTGGCATCCAGTTCGATCAGCACTTCACCCTGTTTGACCACTTGGCCGTCTTGTATATGAATGGCGGTGATCACGCCGGTCTCGAACGGCTGAATAGTTTTGGAATGGCCACTGGGAATGATTTTGCCTGGCGCGACCGCCACGATATCGACATGACTCAGTGAAGACCATGCCACCGCTGACGCGAATACCAGCATGATAGTCCAGAGAATAGCGCGGCCGATCGGCGAGGGTGGCACATCTTGAATTTCTAGGACCGCTGGAAGAAATTCGAGCGCCTGTCCGTGGGCTTCGACCTGAGCCGATTGAGCCGCCTCAAAGCGCCAACCCTTTCGTTGCAGGGCATTCATCATTATGCCGCACGCCCTTCCTGGTGTTGGTGGAGTCGCGTATACATCCCATTGCGCGTAAGCAGTTCATCATGCGTGCCTTGCTCAATGAGTTGCCCGCGATCAATGACATAAATCTTATGCGCAGGACGAACCGTGCTGAGCCGATGGGCAATAATGATGACCGTACGCCCTTTGCAAATCTGGGCCATGTTGCGCTGGATGATCGCTTCAGACTCATAGTCCAAGGCGCTGGTTGCTTCGTCAAAGATAAGAATACGAGGGTTGGCCACTAATGCGCGGGCGATGGCGATGCGTTGCCGCTGCCCGCCCGAGAGCGCGCAGCCATGTTCCCCGACGATCGTATCGTATCCCTCCGGAAGTTCAAGAATGAACTCATGGGCGCCGGCGAGTTTGGCGGCATGCATGACGCGATCCATGGAGAGCCCAGGATCCGTCAACGCAATGTTGTCTCGCACTGACCGGTTAAAGAGAAAGTTCTCTTGCAGCACCACCCCGACTTGGCGCCGCAACCAGGCAGGATCGATTTGCGCGAGGTCAACGCCATCCACCAACACGCGACCACGCTCCGGCACATAGAGCCGTTGCACCAATTTGGCGATTGTACTTTTCCCCGACCCGGAGCGCCCCACCACACCGACGATCTGCCCCGGTTGCAGCGTGAGAGAGACATGCTGAAGTACCGGCGGGCCGTCGATTCGATACCGAAAGCCCACATCGTCAAAGACGATCTGGCCCGCAATCTGCGGAAGGGTGGTGCGGTTGGGGTTGTAGGAAGGTTCCGCCTTGGCATTGAGGACATCCCCCAATCGCTGAATCGAGATACCGACTTGCTGAAACTCTTGCCACAGATTCACCATGCGCAACAATGGTCCCGTCACCTGACCCGACAGCATGTTGAAGGCGATCAACTCCCCGATGCTCAATGCGCCATCAATGACTTGATAGGCACCCACCCACATAACCGCAATGGTCGTCGATTTCTGAATGCACGTCGCCGCTTGTCCAGCTACAGCAATGAGGTTGGTGGCGCGGAAACTCGCTTGGACATACCCGGCCAATTGCTCATCCCACCGGCGTTGCAGCGGCGGTTCGACGGCAAGCGCCTTCACGGTTTGAATGCCGCTTACCGCTTCCACCAGAAAGGACTGATTTTCCGCACCGCGGTTGAATTTTTCATGGAGCCGCGCGCGAATGGTCGGCGTAATGAGCACAGACAGCAGGACATACAATGGCAGCGAAGCCATCACGACCAATGTAAGCGTGGGACTATAGATCCACATCACACCCAAAAACACGATGGTAAACACCACATCCAACACGACTGTCACAGCATTACTCGTGAGGAACTGACGGATTTGCTCAAGCTCCCGTACTCGCGCCACCGTATCGCCAACTCGTCGCGCTTCGAAGTAGGCCAGCGGCAACGCCAAGAGATGACGGAACAATTGCGATCCCAATCCTACATCGATCCGATTCGTGGTGTGGGCGAATAGGTAGGTACGCAGTCCTCCCAGCAACCCATCAAACAGGGCGAGAGCCAACATACCTACAGCCATGACATGAAGTGTCGTGAATCCTTTGTGCACGAGCACCTTGTCGATGACCACTTGAGTAAAGAGCGGGGTTAGCAACGCAAAGAGCTGGAGGAAGAACGACGCCAGTACCACTTCGCCCAGCAGGCGCCGGTACTTGAGTACCGCGGGGATAAACCAGGTGATGTCGAAGGAACGATCCTCTATTCGCAAGCCTACGCGTTTTGTACAGAGCAGCAGGCTACCGCTCCATGTGGCGACAAATTCCTCCTTCATGAGAAGATTCGGCCGCTTCTCCAGCGGATCTTGAACGAGCACCTTCTCTCCCTGCACTTTCGCTAAGACAACATGCCTACCATCAGTCCGTCGCGCGATCGCCGGAAGTGGCGTCGCGGCTAGTTCGTCCCATGAAGTGGTTACAAGACCGGCCTTGAGGCCGACATGTTTTGCAGCACGCAATAATGCATTCGTCTTCAGTGAGTGGCCAGACTCACCGAATTGATGCTGAATTTGGCCACCATCCATCGGCACATCATAAAAGCGCGCAATCAATTGCAGGCACAATAGTCCGGTATCGGGCAGATGTACCGCCGTTGAGCAAGAATCGAGATGGGGAGTCGAGACTTCCATGACGGTATGGCGAGTAATGAGTTAGGACAGTTTCGATTTGGCAGGCTGGAGACTGGCCACCAACTGCTGAAGTTGCTGGTGCAAGCGGATCACCGCATCAAGAGGCAAGGCCACCCGAACGGTTCTGGTTCCCTCAAGTTGCTTCGGAAGCGTTTCGCCTTTCTGCGCACGCTGAGCGACGGCGCCCAGTAGCCCTGGCTCTAAAAACCCAAAATCAACGTAAGCCAACCCTTGCGCGAGACTGACATGTGAGTAGTTCGCCAATGTCGGTTGGTCGGCCTCTCCACTCGGCTTGAGACGGACATGCAGCGCCACAGATTTGCCACCATTCTGCTCGGGACTGCTTCCAACGGCCATGCGCTCCCCCCTCCTTATGCAAATGAACGATACCTCGGCTAAACAACCCACGTGCCCAAGCAAGGGCGATACTATTCGAAGGTCGTTGAGTGGAATATTCCCCAGAGGGAGGGCACGGGCGAAAACTTTGGTAGGCCAGGCTCTTTACCTAGGTGAACGATGATTCCAATGATCTCGGTTAGGCAGGCACACAGCAGATGCCCCAGTCCGAGGCGTTTGGCGGACGAACGGACACGAGGTGGACTACTCGGCGACGCATATAGGCGGTAGCAACGTGTGTCGATCCGCGGATCTATCCAAGGTGTGGTGATGACTCGTCGGAGTGGAACATGAACCAGTGGGCTAGGATGGTTTGGAAGCAAGGAATCATGAATATTCTTGAACCAAGGTTATAAAAGAGCTGGTGGAATACGCGAACCGTATTCTTCGCATGCACAAGCGGTGTAGGATTGCCCAGGACATCTGGAGGCTCAATGTGCAAGGCAGGCCCGATGATTGGCTCCGCGATTACATTGTACCGCTGGCTGTAACGCTTTGCGTAATACTCACAGACTGTGCTGCGATAGACCGGAAAGACATCCTGCCGACTGTGCCGGCTGTGGACCTCGACCGCTATAGCGGCACCTGGTATGAGATTGCACGGCTGCCGATGTGGTTTCAGCGTCATTGCGTACATTCCATGGCGACCTACACAAGACGGCCGGATGGCACGATTGGTGTGCGCAATGAATGTGTGACCGACACGGGGGGGCAGGATTTTGTCGAGGGGATGGCGCGGGTTGTTGATCCACAGACGAACGCGCGACTGACGGTCGTCTTCGACAATTTCTTTGCCCGGCTGTTCGGCTCATCCCGTGACGGCAACTACTGGATTCTCGCACTTGATCCAGATTACCGCTCCGCGATGGTGGGTACGCCCGATCGCCGTTATCTCTGGGTTCTTTCCCGCACGCCTCAACTGGACAACATCACATACCAGCACTACGTCGCACAGGCCAGGCAACTCGGCTTTCCTGTCTCGTCACTCATCCGCACGCTTCGTCCGACCACACCATAAGATCTTCCAATCATTGAGTCTTCGCTGGCAGAGAGAGTTCGCACGTTGCCTCAACGACGACCACGGTCCTTCCGTGGCGTACTCTGTCTGGCGGAGCTCCTTCAGGACTCATGGCTCCCTCTTCCCCTTCTTCCATACACCTGGCTTAGCGGCGGCCCTCCTGCAACACGGTTTCCAATCGCTGCCGCAGCGCGCCGATCTCCTTCGACTTGAAGGAACTTCGCGTACGCTCCATGACCTCGACTGCATCCTGAATCACAGCCTCATACCGATCCAGGCGCGGGCACTTCATGAAGGCACAGATATCGGTCGGCTCCGCAGGAGGTCCCGTTCGTGAGGCCTCCATCGTTCGTCCAACCAACGCAGACAACTGTGCGATATGTCCCATGGCCTGCGCCATGTACTCCTGCGCACTCCATTCCAGATGATCGCCGGACCGACCGTGCTGTGTGATCGACCGCCCCAAGCGATCGAAGAGTCCGGCCACTTTGGCTGTTTCAGTCATGGCATCCTTTACCGCTCGCGTGAGGATCCGGCGTCGCAGCCCTCGCTCAACCGCCCGTTTCAGTTCATCCAACTCGACCGGCTTGATCAAATAATCCACGATCGAAAGGCGAAACGATTCGATCGCCGTCCCCACCGTCGGGTATCCCGTGACCACAACCACCGGCAGATCCGGGTGGCGTTTGGCCACCACCTCCAGAAGCTCTAACTGGGCATTTCCAGGCATACGGACATCGGCCAGCAGGAGATCGAAGCCGTTCTCCAAAAGGCGCTCGGCCTCAACCGCGTCCCTGGCGGAGCTGCATGCGTATCCCGCATCGGCCAGAATCGCCGATGTGGACTCACGAAACGTTTCCTCATCGTCAGCAATGAGAATGCGTTGCTGCATAGTCATCATCTTGTTGTCCCTTTCCTATTGGCGACTGTGCCCCGAGGGGCTCAATATCGTCGGTCGCGGCAAGCGGATGCACGACAGTGAAGGTCGACCCACGTTGAATAGTTGTTTCAATTTCGATCTTGCCCCCCATGGCCTGAACCAAACCTCGAGAAACGGATAAGCCAAGGCCGAGCCCCTGCCAACTCGAGCCGGACTTCGTCGTGAAGAAGGGATCAAATACATGCGGCAGTACATGGGGGGCGATACCGGTGCCGTGATCGGTCACGCTCCAGCGAAGCTGATCCTCCCGTTCGGCAACAATCAATTCGATCTCGCTGTCGGGACTAGAGGCATCAATGGCATTCTGAACAAGGTTGAGCAATACCTGAAACAGGTCAGACCTCGACACATCAACACTCTGCCGAGCGATCTCCACTTTCGCGCACAAGCGGATTCGTTTCGCCGAGAGTTTATGTCCAAGCAACGCGGTCAGGTCCTGAAGGAGTGCGGCGATATCCGTCGGTTCACGCTTGCCCGCCGGAACACCTTGATACAAGGTGTACATCTTCTTCACGATGGTCGTCAGGCGACGGATTTCTCGCTCAATGAGCTCTACGAACCGATAGTGTCGGTGGTCACGGTCGATTCCCTGCTTCACGAGGTGGAAGGCATTCGTGATCCCGGCCAAGGGGTTGTTCACTTCATGCGCAATGCCGACGGCCAAATGGCCGAGAGCTGCCAGCTTTTCGGCCTGCGCACGCTGAGACTCCAGCTCCTGAATCTTCGCGGTACGCTCCTGCACCCGGTGTTCCAATTCGGTCTGGGCCTCCAGCAATGCCTGCTCGGCCCGCCTACGCTCCGTGATGTCGTGGAACGATCCGACCACGCCATACGGTTGCCCTCCCTCCGGTCCCGTCAAGGCCTGGGTATTGATGGACACCCACCGCAGTTCCCCCGTCGGCCGATGCAACCCCATGACCACTTCGGTACAAGGACGACCGGTTCGAAGGGTCACCGTCGGGGGACGCAGGTCCGCCTCAAACGGCCTCCCGTCAGGACGAATCGCCTGCCAAGCAGGATCGACCGATGTTCGCCCCAGCAGTTGATCCGTCGTCAGACCAAGGATCCGTTCCGCACTGGGATTGCAGGCGATGATCCGCCCTTGCGCGTCATGCAACACCACGCCTTCGGCGAGGGCTGCCACCACGCCTCGATACCGCTCAGCGGTTTCTCGGAGCGTGGCTTCTAATCGGTAGGACTCGGTCACATCCTCAACGAGATATGAGTACCGAACGTGTCCATCGCAGCCGGCGCCGATCCAGCACACGGTCACGGACAAGTGGAGGTTTGCTCCGGTAGCCGGTTCGGGATGGACGTAGGTAAAGCGCACCGGCTTCTTCCTGCGTTCACTTTCCTCGTAGTGACGGATCCAGTGTTGGATAACCTCCGCAGGAACGCCCATCTCCGAGGCCCGTCGTCCTCGCATTCGTTCCGGTGTCGTACCGAAAAACGAGGCAACCCGCCGATTGTCCGATACGTGCAAGATATCGCCGTCGACCACTTCCACGATTCCCATCATCAACACGTCACTCTCGAAAAAACTCCTGAGCGTAGACTCGCTCTGCGACAAGGCCTGCTCTGCCTGTTTACGCTTGGTAATGTCGACATGCGATCCGGTCATCCGCCAAGGACGCCCTTCCGGTTCCCGTTGCAGCACCGCCACCGTATGAATCCACCGATACGTCCCGTCTTTGTGACGCAACCGATGTTCCAATTCATAGGAAGCGATCCGACCGGACAGGTAGTCGTCAACGAGAGCCAGTACGCGCGACTTGTCCTCAGGATGCAGGCGGGACTCCCATTCGGCAGGTGAATCAGAGAGCTCCCATTCTTCATAGCCCAAACTCGCCTTCCAGAGAGCGGAGTAATACATCCGATTGGTCGACATATCCCAATCCCAGACTCCCGTCTGTGTCGCCGCGACCACCAGATCCAAGCGCTCTTGCGCGTCATGGCGATCGGCTTCAGCCTGCAACCGGGCCGTCATATCCGTCGCCACGCCTCCGACGGCAATAATCCGACCGGCCTCGTCGTAGAATGGAAACTTTCGTGACACAAACCAGCGCAGGCTGCCATTGACCAACGCCGCTTCCTCAAAATTCATCACCGTTCCGGCCTTCACGACCTCCGCATCATGTTGTCGATACACGTCGGCCACACCGGCAGGAAAGAAGTCATGATCGGTCTTCCCAATCACCGCCTCAGCCGGAAGCCCGAGCAACCCTGCGAACTGATCGCTGACTTCGAGAAACCGCCCATTGAGATCTTTGACGAAAATGATGGTCTGACTGTTGGTCAGCAGCGACTGCAAGCGCGCAGAGGGCAGATAGGCCCGGGTTTTGGATGCAGCCTGCCATTGAGCAACAATCCAGGCTGCCAGCCAACAAGCGCCGACGAAGATGCCGCGACTTATAGCCTCGCGCCAGACCCCGTCACCGGGCGAAGTCCCGTACAATCCAAGCCCGGAAAGGCCGGTGGCAAGGGCCGCCACGACCCAGGGAGCTCGGGAAGACTGCACCATGCCGGCAGACAACACGGCCAGCAGATATCCCGCACCAGCCGCCAGTTTCAGGGGAGTGAAGACATCGAGCGCGGCCGTGCCAAGAAGGCTTACGGCACCGAAGGCACACCACAACCACGCTGTACGGCCCGAATCTGAGTGGGCCGGCAGGATACGCTGCCAACAAGAGGCGAGACTGGTCACACAGAAGCTCCGTACGTCACTGTGTCACAAGGACGTCGGATCATGAGGCGGGACGCACACTGCTTCGTGGTCGAGACCCGATGGCGCACTCAGCCCATCGGCAAGCCGTTCAGGAATCCTCACCCACGACAGACACCAGCCTCCATGAAGCCGTCATGCCACATATGTTTGGTGCAGGCTGCCATATCAGAGAGGCGGCAGTCCACCGAAACAGTCTGCCAATAAGTAATCTGGAAAAGTGTGGTGTCCCCAACGGGATTTGAACCCGTGTTACTGCCTTGAAAGGGCAATGTCCTAGGCCAGGCTAGACGATGGGGACGAAGAGAGGCCCGTATTGGCGGGTTGATTCATATCACACTTGCTTGAGATGTGTCACTAGCCCCGTGCAAGATCTCCCGCCTCCTCTCCCGCACAAACCATAAACGGCCGATCGGCCTGACAGCCAATTGACGGCCTGGCCTCAGCCGAAGTACTCTCCCCGTATGGACCACTTCCGACACCACCAAGCCGGTCAGCCACTTGGGTCGATCTCGTCCCTGCACGAAACGTCCCGACAGGACAGCAGCCTCCTTTCCTCGGATGATCTGTACCTTTTTAACGAGGGCACTCACTTTCATTTGTATGACAAGCTCGGGGCGCACCCCACGAGTTTCGGCGGAGTGGAAGGCACCTATTTCGCCGTGTGGGCGCCGGAAGCCGAGCAGGTGTCGGTGTTCGGAACGTTCAATCATTGGGACCCAACCCGTCATCCACTTCGCCCCTGTCAATCATCCGGCATCTGGGAAGGCTTTGTCCCCGGTGTGGGGTGCGGTACGTTGTACAAATTCCATATCCGCTCACGAAACCGCGGGGCAGTGCTCATCAAAACCGACCCGTTTGCCCGACTCAACGAGGTCCCACCGAAGTCCGCCTCGGTAGTCTGGGACCTGAACTACACCTGGCATGACCACGACTGGATGCAGTCTCGTGCCCGGCACAATGCGCTGAATGCCCCGATCAGCATTTACGAAGTGCATCTCGGCTCCTGGATGCGCGTCCCCGGCGACGGCAACCGCTCCCTGAGCTACCGTGAAGCGGCGCCGAAGTTGATCGACTATGTGCAGCGATTAGGGTTCACGCACGTGGAATTCCTGCCGCTGATGGATCATCCCTTTTTCGGGTCCTGGGGCTACCAAACAACCGGATACTTCGCTCCTTCCGGCAACTATGGCACGCCGCAGGATTTGATGTACCTGATTGATCAGCTGCATCAGCACAACATTGGCGTGATTCTGGACTGGGTCCCCTCGCACTTCCCGACGGACGAGCATGGGCTCAGCCGATTCGACGGCAGCCATCTCTTTGAACATGCGGATCCTCGCCAGGGGCTTCACCCTGATTGGGGCACCGCGGTCTTCAACTATAGTCGCAATGAAGTGCGCAGCTTTCTGATCAGCAGCGCCCTCTTCTGGCTAGAGCAATACCACGCGGATGGACTTCGGGTGGATGCGGTCGCCTCAATGTTGTACCTGGACTATTCGCGGAAGGAAGGGGAATGGATCCCCAATCGCCATGGCGGGCGGGAAAATTTGGACGCCATTACCTTTCTTCGCCAGCTCAATGAAGAAATCTATCGCCGACACCCGGACGTGCAGACCTATGCGGAGGAATCGACTTCCTGGCCGTCCGTGTCACGCCCCACGTACGCTGGCGGATTGGGGTTCGGCATGAAGTGGGATATGGGCTGGATGCACGACACCCTCGAGTACATGGCGCTGGATCCGGTCTATCGCAAACACCATCACCGGAATCTCACCTTTCGTATGCTGTATGCGTTTCAAGAGAACTTTCTGTTGCCTCTGTCCCACGACGAAGTGGTACATGGGAAAGGTTCACTCCTGGGGAAAATGCCCGGGGACGACTGGCAAAAGTTCGCCAACCTCCGTGTGCTTTTTGGCTACATGTACGCGCAGGCGGCCAAGAAACTGCTGTTCATGGGAGGCGAAATCGGCCAGTGGCGGGAGTGGGCCCATGACGACAGCATTGATTGGAACCTCCTGCAATACCCGCCTCATCAGGGTGTACAGCGATGGGTCGCCGACCTCAATCGCCTATACCGCACGGAGCCGGCCCTCCATGAATGTGACTTTGATCCTCGCGGGTTTGAGTGGATCGATTGTCAAGATGCGGACACCGGAGTCATCAGCCTCCTACGCCATGGCCGATCATCTCCGCAGAGTGTTGCCATCGTCTGCAATTTCACACCGGTGCCGCGCCAGCAGTATCGAGTTGGCGTCCCGCACGGAGGCTATTGGAAAGAGTTGCTGAACAGCGATGCCTCGACCTACGGCGGCAGTGGGATGGGAAATCTCGGCGGCCTGTCGGCCGAGCCGGTTCCCGCCCATGGGCATGCCCACTCCCTGGTCATGACCCTGCCTCCGCTGGCTGTGCTGTTCTTCAAACATGCCGACTGACCTCACGCTTCGACTCGCCTTTCCGCTTCCGCTCAGGTAGGATCACCGCAACGATCGTGGATCATCGGGTCCGGGATATTGGGACTACTGAGGAGGCAACAATGGTCATGCCTATCCGTACACTTTCGAGCTGGCAGAGCTTAGGCCTATTGACTCTCTGCCTCATGCTCACGCATTGCTCCCACGACATCCATGAGAAACGCGCGAGCACCGTCAAAGACCATGTTGAAGCCTTTTACGATCACCTGACGCACGATCGCGTGGCGGCCGCCGTCCGGGAAAACGAAGCCATCGAACAGCTTTCCGCACAACTGGGGGAGATTATTACGAAGCGAGTCAACCATCCCGGGACCAACCCGGTGGATCGTGAGTGGACCGACCTCCGCACCGCCAATGAAACGGCCGCTCAAAATTGGCTGGCCCTGGGCCAATATCTCTCGATCAAAAAGCAGTATGCCCAATCCCGCGCGACCTACCAACGCGTCATCGATACGTACACCGGTGCCAGCGAACGAACCTATCGTGAACAAGCCGCACGGGCCATACGTGACCTCGATATCCTGAGCCCAGCTCCTGCGACACGCGAACGATAGCAGCTAGTACACGCCTATGATGCTGAGACCAATACATCGACTGACCATTCTGCTCTTTGTTGCATGCCTCATCGGATCCGGGTGCGTCCACAGGGTTCATCTCTCGGTTCCCGAGACCGGCACCACTCCCTCACCCATTCCGGCGAACGCACAACTCGAAGTCCCGTTTCTCGCAATAGAGGGTGCGGATCATATGCCGGGAATCCCGCTTTTCGAATGGCCGGTGCAAGATCTTCGGCAAGCCATCACCCAGTACTTTACTCAACGGCAGACGTTCACCACGATCCGGACTGAACCTGCTGATCTTCGCCTTGTCGTCAAAGCCTGGCTTACCCTGCGCGCCCCGGACCGCTACCTCTACCGTGTCCATTTGGAATCCGACGTCTCACTCCCCGGACAAGCACCGATAAAAACTTACGCTGCGGAAGGAGAGGCTCTGGGATCATCAGTGCGTTGGGTCACCACATCCGACCAGGAGCCTATTGCCGCGGCTACCGCTCAAGCTCTGCAGCAGCTCGCTACTCAGATTGAAGCGGATCGGGAGGCGTTCCTGAACGTTCTTCATCACTAAGGCCACACGGATTCCCCCTTCAAATAACGACCTTACCAGCTGCCGCGCCTCACGGCCGCTCGACGCTCCGACTCGGCACTGACCAAAGACATGTCGCAATAGATTGCTAGGTGATACGGTTGAGGCGGCGAGTGTGCGCAGCTGGCGTATACGTTCAGATACAATTCCGTATCGGTTCAGATACGGAATTGGCACACCGGTGAGTTGATTCTCTCTTACTGAATCCAGCGTACCTGTCCCCTCAATCAATGATAGCCATCAGAGGATGCTTTTTTGCCCAGGCTTACCAGACGGGCATCACGTTTGCTTGCCACTTCATCCGCAACCCCAGTCTCCAATTTGCTTCCCCAGGAATTGAGACATGCGGATCATGCGGATGGTGCCAAGAATCGCTCTAATTGAAAAGAAAGTGCCAGTGTGTCCAAACGCATAATTCTGTGTTTCGACGGCGAATGGCACCGACCTCCCGACACTGGCAGATGGGCGTCTGCACCGACTATCGCTGGTCAGCCATTCTGGTCTTGCAACGGAGACCACTCGGACCGAAAGACCAACGTTCGCCAGCTCTATCGATCCATTCTCCCGCAGACCGATAAGGGACTCCTTCAACAAAAGCGGTACGACTCCGGCACCGACATGGCCTGGTTTCATCGTTTTCGCGACGGACCATTCGGCTATGGACTGGATCGCACTATCCTCCTGAGCTATGCCTACCTGGCAGCGACCTATGAACCAGGCGATGAGCTGTTCGTCTATGGATTCAGCCGAGGTGCCTATACTGCCCGATGCCTCGTGGGGCTCCTCGCAACCGCTGGCCTTCCTTCATCAACACTGCTTGATCAAGACCTTGTCCGCTTCACACGTGAAACCACGACCACATCTCCGGTCGAAACTGGGGGTGCGCCCGATCTGACTGATTGCCTCCTGCAAATGGTTCTCAAGCCCGTCAGGCATGTTCTTGACGAAGGATACCGGTACTATCGAAGCACACACACATACACAATCGACTCCAACGCTTCCGCTTCGAAGCGACGAGGCTTTCAACATGTCATCGTGACACTCCTCGGACTCTGGGACACCGTGGGTCCGTTGGGAATACCCACAAATGCACTCAAGTGGCTAAATGAATCCCGGTATAATTTTCACGATACTGAACTAAGCCCTATCGTACAACGGGCCTACCACGCGCTCGCCATTGATGAACACCGGGTCGACCACAACGCGACGCTCTGGACCTCCCCTGCAGTATCTGGGCAAATCATTGAACAGCGATGGTTTGCCGGAGCGCATGGAGATCTCGGCGGGATCTATCCTGATCGGGATCTAGCCAATATTTCCTTGGAGTGGATACTACGAAGTTCAATCGGAAACGGGCTAGCGATTGCCCCACGCAGCATGCCGGCAAATGGGAACGCACTAAGTCCGCTTCACGATTCGTTCAGTGAATCGTTTGTCGGGCTTAGGAAATGGATTCATTCACGATTCTATCGACCCGTCATGCAAACCGGTACCAGCACCGAGGTGTTAGATGGGTCTGTCCACACACGCTTGCTCGAGAGGCCCTCTTACAGGCCGAAGAACGAAGGCCTCAGCAGCTTACTGACATTTCACTAGTCAGACACCTGGCAAGAACGGAATGAGGAGTGGAGCACAGCAGAACTTTCACGCGGTGTGGAGCCCTATTCAACTGCCAAGGGCTTCGGTACTTGCATAGTGGGACCGCACATCGGCCTGATCCCAAGAAATGACATTCATGCGTACCATTCGAAAGACTATGACAGCCTCTGCCCGGACATACCCATCTTAAGGGTTCAAAACACGGGAGGCTGCTCGCCCAATACCCGGGATGAACGCCCTGGCCCGAATCCATCCACCTCTCATCATTCGGCTGGAATCAGGGCCAACAACGCTCAACCCGCACACCCGCGCATAAAAGTATCCGAACATTGCAAACATCACCACTTTAAGTACCTGCGACGCGAGAACGAGATGCGCATAGAATTGGGAGTTCGTCAGACTCCCGGAGTAACCGAGCTCAAGAATCAGTGTCGGAACTACAGCGCCAATCCCAACCACCCACCAGGCTGTCTTATGGAACTGTCCAGAAGAAAGCACCACGACAAGCGGCATGGCAAGCAGCACGGCACCGTATGGATGGCTATGGAAACTCGCGATAAGCGTTCCTAGCAGAGTGAGAAGAACCTTCACCGGGAAATCCGCCGCATTGGGGTTCCATTCACCTCGCCACACCCAGGCAAGAGAGAACAATGTGGCTGCCGCCAACGCGAGGGTCAGCAGCGTTCCATTTCTTCCATAAATGCTCGGGTAGAGATCCAGGATGACGGATCGCCAATTGATCATGACCGCCGGATCATCCCCTCGAAATTGCGCCATTCCGCTAAATGCAGCAGGATAGGCACGTAGTCCGTGTACACCACTGACCAACACCGAAGCCCCCAGAATTATGCTTCCGGCGGCACCTGCACCTAAAACAGCAGACCAGCGTCGTTTCCAGAGCAAAAGCAGTCCCAGTAGCAGGCCATAGTGAGGCTTGAGCAGCAGACATCCCAGCCACATACCTGCCCGAAACTCTCGCCCACCGCGCATGGCTAAATAAAACTCGGTAATACACCACGCCAGCATGATCTGGATTTGCCCAACATAGAAACTAAGTACCACGGGGTAGGATCCCAGGAATAACAAAATGGTGGTTGGTTTATCGAGCGATCCACAATGGCTCGCCAACCGCCAGCCAATGATCAGGGCCAAGCACAAATTTAAACAAAACCATAGAGCAAAACTGACCGGTGGTGAAATCCATGTAAACGGTCGAAGTGCCCAGGCGAATATCGGAGGATAGGGGACGGGGCCGACAATAATATCCGCCGTCCATCCTTGATAACTCGGATCGCTGTTATACCGATCTAACAATTTTCGGTAGGGGCCGTCCGCAGCCGACAGGTCGTAAATTTGAGAGGAGGCCCCGGAATCCATAACTGCTGACTGGGCGAGGTACAGCGCATAATCGGTGCCCAAATTCAGGAACAGCCCCATCCCCTGGTAGGATCGCCAGACAAAACAGAGACTGCACAAGACCAGTCCGAGTGCCAGGGCACGCAGACACCACATCTTCACGACAGGCGAGATCCGCCCTAACCCTTGGGCCCGCAAAGCGCTCAAGCTCAGACCATGTGTTTCCTGCACTCCCCGCATCACTCACCCCCTAGACCGCCGACTGCACGGGAGGCGATCGGTTGCGACAACATGTTCGTGACCGCAATGGACACGACACGCTCCAAACGATATCGCTGAATGGCTGTATCGACAATCCATCAATAGTTGGGCAACTGACGCGTTGACCTGCTGGCTTGCTTCATCAATCCGGATGTTCCTTGATTTTCATTCACGCCTTAGGCAACTAGCTGGGCACAGCATCGTTCACAACACCTTGAGCCCGCTTCCAGCCGTCTCCTGTCCCTCTCCCGGCATCAAGCCTGTACCCCGATAGACGTACCCTTTTTGCAGACTATCTGACGCTCCAGAAGCGCGATACCCTCAAGACCTGTGTGTGTCCGATAGAACGGTGCCGTAGAAGGAGGCCACGATGAGGCGAAAGAGAAACGTGAAATTTCTTGTCCACTGCAGGCTTTCCGGTATGGCCACCGGCTGTGCGGAGCAAGCGCAGATTTATCATCAGGAACAGAGCGCCGTACACCGCACAACCTTCCACAGACTGATCGATGGCGACTATCTCGCGATTCAGCTGCACGTTCAGACAGATCGCCGGCCGCTTTCGGTGAGTTTAGCGAAGGTGCTGTGGATACAGGGGGAGCGATTTGGGGTGGAACTGCTGATCATGGATGCTGATGAGCGCATTCGGCTCGACCAATTCCTCGAAACGACTCTTCCACTAGAGCTGGAGGTTCAGAGTACACGCTCGGAACTCATTATTAGCGCGGCAGAATAAGTGACCATCCACGCCAACAAAAATCGTCCACTCAGGTACGGAGGCAGTCATTGCACCGCAGGAACGTCCAGAAATGTTTCCCCCCAAGGAGGTACTTCCTTCTGGTCTACCGCAGAGGAGCGTTCGAGTCTAGGCTTACACATAGGCACTGAACCATGGAGGAACCTACGATGAACTGTTCTCGCTGCACTGGCTGTATGGTCGAAGATTTTCTGTTGGATATGGAGGACTCCTCTGGCCCGATGTGGCTCCAGGCACGGCGATGCATGAACTGCGGAAATATTGATGAACAGGTGCTGCGGAACAATCGGCTGGCAAAGGAGGCGCAGATCCTTGCCTCGACCGCTCCTGTTCAAGGGCGAAAAGCCGAGCGCGTCTCTCTGAGTGACGAGGGCATGGCCCATCTCGCCGCTTAGGGTGACGCCGACTGGTCGGGATAAGCCGACCATATTCTTTACCGAATCTGTGGAACGACTAGCATGTCCATTGATGTAGAGCTGGCCCTGATCCTGGGGCTATTCATAATCGGCGCCGTGGTGCTCGCAATCGACAACCTTGTGTATGCCTTGTCCAGACGATGGAGTCGTTGGATGCACGAGCGAAAATCCTCGCACCGCTCTCTCCCCTCACCTGGCTCACCCCAGAGAAAACGGTTGTAACGGAATGTGCGGACATTCAATGGCTCAGCATCACATCGGCACACGACAGGCACTCGCGCGCGACACCAATCCATAGTCGGAGGCTTATTCAACAAGTCTTGTGGTCGAGAGACGAAAGGAGGTTTTAGTGCCAGGTCCCACATCCAAAACAGTCCGACGCGGAACGTCGCATGCAGAACGCCGTGACGGCATTCCACAGACGCTTCTCTTTCTTATCCTCAAACAGCTAGAGGGACATCCGTCAGGTGCCAGCAACCAACAGGATACCCTCAAATGACCTCCTGGCACTTGACGGTATTGCGAGACGCGGCCATTGTCTATGGACTCACGTTTGCCGCAGGAATCGGCATGGCCCTAGCCGGAATCACACTCCAGAGTGATCCAGCGGCCGCGTACTTGTCGAACCTGCTGTCAGGAGCCCTTGGCTTTTTAATGTCTGGAATTCGCGCCGTCTCTTACCGGGTCGAACACCTCGCCTGGGTGGCGGCAACCCTCTGGGCATGCAACCTCATCAACATCGTTCTGGGGTTCCAGAGCACCAGATCCTGGATCCACAGTGGCCTCACGGTTATCCTCATGGCCGTTCTTGGCGGAACCCTTTCCATGATACTCGCGCTTGCCCCGACACCCAGTCGGCCACGCTGAATCCGACCCATGCACTGCCCATCCGCCAGGAAACAATTCTGATGGATCACTTACTTTTGTGACGGCAGGAGCTTCTAGAAATAGGCTTGCGACCGCTGGAAAGACCCGTCGAGGAGTAGTGGCGGCTCAGTCTGACTGTTGGGCTTATTTCTGAGTTGCCGATGTCGGCCGTGATGGCTCAGCCGGTGACTGCCCCTCTGGCATCCATCCCCCACCAAGCGCCTTATACAACTGAACAATCGATACCAGATGCAACCGATGTGTTCCCATGAGTGCCAACTCGGCGTCAAAGAGATTGCGTTGCGCAATCAAGACATCCAAGTAATTTGCCAACCCGCCCTTATAGCGTAGGTTGGCAAGGCTTAGTGCTGACCGCAACGCTTCGACCTGTTGCAACTGTGCGGCGCGCTGGTCGCGTACTGTCCTTACCGCGACCAAAGAATCCTCCACTTCCTTAAATGCCACCAACACCGATTGCTCGTATTGGGCCACCGCCTGTCGCGCTTGTGCCTCTGCAGCTTTCTGTTGGAATCCAAGGATTTGCGCATTCAATAACGGGGCAGCCAAACCGGGCCCGGCGACCCCGAATGCCGTCTCATTGGCCACCAACCGAGACAAGTGCGGGCTCGCTACCCCTAGAATCCCGGTAATACTCAATTTGGGAAACCGGTCGGCCTTGGCCATTCCGATTCGGGCCGTGGCAGCGGCCAGATCTTGTTCGGCCTGCAAAATATCCGGACGCCGTTGAAGGAGCTCGGAAGGAAGCCCGGGTGGCACCTCTGGCGGCATGACCTGATCGGTAAGTGAATGCCCGCGTGCGATCCGCCCGGGGTTTCGGCCCAGCAATACACTCAACTGATTTTCCTTCTGCACCTTTTGCCGCTCGAACTCTGCGGCCTTAGCCGCGGCATTGGCCCGTTCAGCCTCGAACTGATCGGCATCGAGCTTGGAGATCATGCCCTGTCGCAAGCGAGCCTGCGCAATCCTGACCGATTCTTCCCAGGATTTGAGAGTGCGGTGGGCAATGTCGAGCTGCATGTCAAACTGCAACAAGTCGAAGTAGGCCTCGGCCACGCCACTGACCAGCTGCAACACAATGGCACGTCGATTTTCCTCTCGAGACAAGAGATCGCCCCGCGCCGCCTCATTGGACCGGCGAATTCGTCCCCAGATATCGATCTCCCAGGACAGATTCCCTTGCAAGTAATAGTTGAACGGGTTGGGAAATCCGGGGAAGAGAAAGTTGCTCTTACGACCGAAGAGCGGAGCGTTAGCCGTCACATTCATTTGCGGAGCGAAGTCGGTCTTCGCGACAAACAATCGGGCCTGAAATTCTTCGACCGCCGCCGCGGCACGCTTGAGGTCTTTGTTTTCCTCCAACGCCGTCCTAATCAGCTTTTGAAGTTCTTGGTCCTTCAGCAACTCCCACCAGGGCGTATTGGCTATGGACGCGGCTTCACCGCCAGGCCCCGCCATGCGGAATGCATCAGGAGTCGTGGCATCAGGTCGGGTGAAATCAGGGCCGACCGCACAGGCCGCCAGAAGAGTCGAAGAAAGCACCAAGGCCAATCTACGCATGCTGATAATCACGCTCCTTTTCAGGTTCATCCGGCCCCTTGTGGATGGAAGGAGGAATCTGATTTTTCTGACTACGACTCAGCGAACGAATCAACACAAAGAACAGCGGCACAAAGAAAATTGCGAGGAACGTGGCGGCCAACATTCCACCGAAGACCCCCGTCCCAATTGAGTTTCGACTGGCAGCTCCGGCGCCGGTCGCAATCACCAAGGGAACGACACCAAGAATGAAGGCCATTGACGTCATGACGATCGGGCGGAACCGGAGCTTGGCCGCCTCGATAGTCCCCTCCAGCAAGTGATGACCTTCCTCATACCGTTTGTTGGCAAACTCCACGATGAGAATGGCATTCTTCGCCGAAAGGCCGATGAGCGTGACCAGACCGATCTGGAAATAGATGTCATTCGTCATCCCCTTCAACCAGACGGCGCTCAATGCGCCGAACAAGCCGATCGGAACCGCGAGGATGACCGCAAAGGGAACCACCCAACTTTCATATTGCGCCGCCAATACCAGAAACACCATCAACAACCCAAAGCCGAAGGCATACAGCGATTGATTGCCGACCATGCGTTCCTGATAGGAAATGCCACTCCAATCGATTCCATATCCTTGCGGTACCAGGACCTCCTTCCCCAATTTATCAAGCGCATCCAACACCTGCCCAGAGCTCACCCCCGGCGCGGCCGAGCCCAGCACGAGCGCCGTATTGTATCCATTGAAATGGGTCACAGGATCGGGACCGCTGCTGAACTCCGTATTCACGACCGTATCCAAAGGAATCATGGTTGGTCCCTGCGCGCCAACGGCCCGCACATAAATCTTGGAAATATCGTCCGGTGTTGAGCGATATTGCGCCTCAGCCTCTGTCTGTACGCGAAAGACGCGACCGAACTTGACGAAGTCATTGATGTATAGGTTGCCGAAATAGGCCTGCAACGTATCAAAAACCTCCGAAATAGGCACGCCTAACGCTTTGGCGCGCTCGCGGTTTACTTTGGCGAAAATTCGCGGAGCACTGACGCGAAAGCTGGTTCCGATGGCACCGATCGCCGGATTCTGCCGCGCTTTGGCCACAAACTCCTGCGCCACCGCCGAGAATTTATTGAAGTCGCCGCCGCTGGGATCTTGGAGCTGTATGGAAAACCCACCCGTTGCGCCGAGTCCTCGGATCGACGGCGCGTTAAAGGCCAGGATCAACGCTTCCGGAATCTTCGCAAATTCACCATAGGCCGCACCGATCAACGATTTGACATGTTGCTGCGGTGCCGTCCGCTCATCCCAATGCCTCAGCGGAACAAACATGGTCGCCGCATTGGGGCCACGTGTACTGAACACGAAATTTTGACCCGAAAGCGCATCCGTTGAATGAATCGCCGGATTGGCCAAAAAGTAGCTTTCGATCTTGCTCAATACCGTATCCGTACGCTGCTTCGAGGCCCCATCCGGTAGTTGCACGATCGTGATGAAATATCCCTGGTCTTCTTCCGGCAAAAAACTATTCGGAATGATCCTGAACAACAGAAACACCCCGACAAGAAGGACGGCGAATACCGCAACCGACAGCACACGCCGCGTCAGCGCCATCCCGACCGTCGAGATATAGCGCCCCTGCATCCAGGAAAAGGTCCGGTTGAACAAACCAAACAGTCCATGATGCCGTTCTTCGCCCGGCTTGAGGACCAGGGCGCAGAGGGCAGGGCTGAGCGTCAACGCCACAAAACCTGAAATAATAACGGCAATGGAAATCGTGATGGCGAATTGCTTGTAGAGCTCCCCGGTGATACCGCCGAGAAAGCCGACGGGCACGAACACCGCGCACAACACCAGCACAATGGCGATCACCGGCCCTGTCACTTCTTCCATTGCCCGCTTGGCGGCGTTCTTCGCCGAAAGCTTGCCCTGGGTCATGTGCCGTTCGCAATTTTCCACGACGACGATGGCATCGTCCACCACGATGCCGATGGCCAGGACCATCCCGAACAAGGTCAGGGTATTGATCGAGAACCCCAGCGCCTGCATGCCGGCGAACGTGCCGATCAGAGACACCGGCACCGCCACACCTGGTATCAACGTCGCGCGCCAGCTTTGCAAGAAGAGGTACACCACCAGGATGACGAGCACCATCGCCTCGCCCAGCGTCTTCACCACCTCTTTGATGGAGACTTCGATAAAGCGGGTGGTGTCATACGGAATGTCGTACGACACGCCGGTGGGAAACCCTTTGGACACCTCTGCCAATTCAGCGCGAACCCGCTTCACCGTTTCCAGCGCGTTCGCCCCCGGTGAAAGGAACGTCAACAGAAACACGTTCGGCTTGCCGTTCCAGCGCCCTTCCAGCGTATAGGATTGCGCTCCCAGTTCAACACGGGCGACGTCCTTCAACCGGACCATGGACCCATTGGGCATGGCGCGGACGATCATCTCCTCGAAGTCCTTCACTTCCGTGAGGCGGCCTTGCGTAATGACGGGAATCGTCAGCTCGGTGCCCTTCAACGCCGGCTCCCGCCCGATAGTCCCGGCGGGAAAATCACGGTTCTGCTCGCGAACGACATTCGCAATGTCCGTCGGCGTGAGGCTAAGTTGAGCCATGCGAATCGGGTCCAGAATCAGCCGCATTGAATAATTCTGGGACCCGAACACGATCGCATTCCCCACGCCACGAAGGCGCTTCAGGTTGTCGAGGACGCGAAGAATCGCATAATTGGAAAGATAGACCGTGTCATGCGTCGGATCGGTCGAACTCAACGCGACGACGGCCAACAGGTCCGGCGAAACCTTGTTGATGCTGATGCCTTGCCGGACGACTTCGGGCGGCAGCTGGGGCTCCGCGAGTTTCACCCGATTCTGCGTCTGGACCTGCGCGATATCGACATCCGTGCCGATTTCGAAGGTCAACTTGATCGACATGTGCCCGTCGTTCGTACTGGTGGAATCGTAGTACAGCAGGTTGTCGATGCCGGGGAGTTGCACTTCAATCGGCCGCGCCACCGAATCGGCCAGAATTTCCGCGTTGGCGCCGGGATAGTCGGCTTCGATCTGCACAACGGGAGGAGTGATTTCGGGGAACTGGGCGATCGGGAGCGCCTGCAAGGCGACTAAGCCGATCACCACGATGACGATCGACAATACCGAAGCAAAAATCGGGCGATCGATAAAGAAATGCGAGATCACGAAGCGCGCTCCGGCTGCGTCGGAGGAGCAGTCGGAACGGTCGAGGCACCGGCGGCGGGAACCGGCACAGGTTTCACCGGCGCCCCGGGCGCGATTTTATGCAGGCCCTCTACAATAATGCGATCGCCGACATGTACCCCTTCTTCGACAATCCACTGGTTCCCCTGCCAACTCGTCGCCACAATCTCCCGCATCTCAACTTTATCGTCCTTGCCCACAACGAACACGATGGAACCCTTTGCGCCCTGCTGCACCGCGCGTTGCGGCACCAGGATCGCGCCGGTCTTGAGGGTGCCCTTGAACCGCACCCGCACGAACTGTCCCGGCAACAACACCCGGTCCGGATTGGGAAATACCACCCGCGCCTGCCTCGATCCCGTGTCGGTTTTCAAACCCACATCGAGCAGATCCAACACGCCTTCATGCTGGTAGGTCGTTCCGTCGACAAACGTGAGCACGCCGCGCAATTGGTACACACCGGGATGCTGAATGCGTTTGGCATCGGTATCGCGCCTGCGTTTCAGCAAAAAACTCTCCGGCGCACTGACGATCACATACATGGGATCGACTTGATGAATCATGGTCAGCAAGTCCGTTTGTGCCGACACCAATCGGCCTTCATACACACGAGTGCGTTCGATCATCCCGCTGATAGGCGCGATGATCAGCGTATTATCGAGATCGAATTTGGCTTTGACGAGTTCCGCCTTCGCGCCTTCGAGGGCGGCTTTCGCGGCCAGTTCTTCCGCCACCGCATCATCCACATCCTTGGTACTCACGGCCTGTTCCGCCAACAGCGGTTTCACGCGGGCTAAATTCTGCTTAGCCTGGACAAGGCGCGCTTCGGACTGAGCCACTTTCGCCTTCGCGCTCAGCATCGCGGCATGGAAGGGCACGGGATCGATTTGATAGAGGCGATCGCCTTTCTTGACGTCGCGGCCTTCCTTGAAAAACCACTGTTTCAAAATGCCGGTCACCTGGGAGCGTATTTCCACGGGGCGGGACGACTCCGCCTGTCCGATGAACTCCGGTTCGTCAGGCACATCCTGAGCAGCCGCCACCACAATTCCCACTTCCGGAACCTGGGGTGCCGGCGCGGAACCGGCTTCCTGCTTGCACCCCGGCAGAAGGGCCAACGCGAGCCACCCGCACACCATCGGGACTACCGTGGACCATTGCCGTCGCCTCACCATGCGTACTCCCTGCTCACAATCGGAATGACTGGACGCGCTGCCATCAACGCGAGTTCATCTTACTGGTTGGCCGTCATGTAAGCAACGGAGGCACAGCCTGCTCAAGCCTCTGCGAAGGAGCAATCCTCTGCACAGAGTTGCAGCCCGACCGCGTCAGAATGAGGCAGGCGATGGCACGGGAATGTGGGCACTGAAACTGGTCGCACTCCTCCTGTTACATTCACGATGCCGATGACGGGATGGCAGCCTCGATCGAAGGTAGCGGAAGAGCGCGCTCTTCTCACACACAGGTGAAGGCGCTCTCCGCCCCCGTCAGCCATCTGGAGCATCACTTGAGCGACTGCACCGTCTCCCGAAGTTCCTTCAATTCGGCTGCGAGCAAATCCAAGTGCTGATCGCGCTGTGGCTGATCATCCTTGAACTTCCATAGCCGTTTGAAGATCGCCGCCAGTTCCTTTTTATGAGTAACCGCCAACGCATACGTCGGCGTCTTGCGTTGCGCATCCGTCACCCCACAAAACGAATCATCCAATGCATGGAACTGATTGTGCAGATCATCAAACGCCGCATCAACCCCTTTCCCGCCCTTCGCTTTCGAGGCAGTGGCCTCCATCATGCTGGTCAGGTTCACGAGGGTCTCCGCTCCATTCGCGCCCTTGGCCTGTGTCGCGTAGTCGCCGGCACGTGGATAAAACAGGTAGCTACACCCGCTCAGCGTGGTCAGCATGAGCGCCGTCATGAGCAATCCGGTCACACGTTGCATGGCTTCCTCCTTTGCCGGATTAGGATACCCGCCTGGGCAAGCATCTCGTTGCCATGAGGGTATCGCAAAACGCTTACGGTTTTCTCGTATAAGTGATCTCGAGCACTTTTGATTCCTTTTGCCCGTGATGCGTGCCGTACATTTCGAAGGTCTGGGTATTGCTGTCCGCAATCTTCCAGACTGCGCGGTGATGCATCTGGCCTCCGCCCGGCTCCGGATGCGAGCCCTTCAACGTGATGGTCCTGCCGTCGGCTCCGGCCGTGCCTTCCATAATAAAGAGGCCCGTGCCCATGCTGTCCATCCAGGCGGTGACATACTTCTTCTTCATGTTGTCGTAGCCGTCGATCCCGATTCCGGAGTAGGACTGCCCCATCATGGTGCCCCGGTATTCCTGATAGATAAATCGGCCGTCCATCAAGGTCTTGATCTCGGCCGTTCCCTCCGATTCCGTCGCGGGCTTGCCCGGCTCCATCCACTCCTTGGCCTTGGTCGTCCAACTGCCGGCCAGGCTTGCCAGCATTTTGTGCGGCTCGCCCGGCGTGGCCAGTTGCTTCCAGAGCTCCATCATCGCGTCCTTGTCCATAGGCGTGCCGCCCTGCTTTTCCTTGGCCATGGCGGGAGCCGCCATCAACAACGCACAGAGGCACAACATCATGACACATGAGCGTCGCATGGGAACCTCCTTCTCAGACGCGGCAACCGGATCGGTCGCCGACAGGGTCAACGATAACCGGCCGCATCGGCCGGCCTTCCTGCATCATGCCCGTCGCGAAATCTGTTCTCGCATCCGGTCTTCGTGCGCTCTCAACTCGGGGGTCAATTCGGAACCGAAATCTTCGGCCTCAAACAACGGCCGGATTTCGATTTCGGACTCCTCTCCCGGCATCGGATTGGGACAGCGCTTCACCCACTCGATCGCCTCATCCATCGATCGGCACTGCCACAGCCAGTAGCCTGCGACGACCTCGTTCGTTTCGGCGAAAGGCCCGCCGGTGACAACGCGCTTGGAGCCGGAGAATCGCACCCGGGCGCCTTTGCGGCTTGGATGCAACCCCTCGCCAGCCAGCATGATGCCGGCGTCGACCAACGCTTGATTGTATTGCATCATCGCGGTCAGCAATTCCTGAGTCGGCATCACGCCCGCTTCGGAATTCTTTGTCGCCTTGACCAGAATCATGAACTTCATCATGGGCCTCCTTTGGGACACGTCGCACTCAAAGTCGCGACTGCACCCGCCGCTGGCAACTCGTTTCAACAGCCTGCTTACCCGCCGGCCATGGCGCCGACGATCAACAGCGGCTCCTGCCCCTGGGCCACGGCATCGGGCAACGGTCTATCGTCCGGCTCGTGGGAGAGATCCTGTTCGCAGGCAAAGAACCGGATGAACGGCCGTCGCCGCTTGGCCGCATGGTCGCGGATGGTCCCCCGCAACATGGGAAACCGAGCCTCCAACGCATCGAGCACCGACCGTTGCGTCACAGGCTCGACCACCTCCAACGACAGCTCTCCCTCAATCCTCGCCAGCGCTCGCAAATGTTGCGGTAAAATCACACGCACCATGGATTGAGCTCCAAACGTTGTTCGTATCTCATTGGATCAGACGCGTATCACGTGAAGCGTCGCTCCTATCTCGCCTGCTCGAAACGGCGGACGCAAATCACTAGCCGTCAGTTTCGGGCCGGCTGCTCAAAATGGCCGTCACAGGGTTTGGACTTCGACGGACAACACCCCCGGCAAATTGCTCACAATCGACGTCCAACTGTCGCCACCATTTGCCGACGCGTAGACTTGCCCCCCGGTCGTCCCGAAATAGATGCCGCAGGGATCGCAAGCATCCACCGCCATCGCATCGCGGAGAATGTTCACATAGCAATGTTCCTGCGGCAGGCCGTTGGTCAACGCCTCCCATTCATTGCCTCCGGTCTTGCTGCGATAGACGCGCAGTTTTCCGTCCGGCGGATAATGTTCGGAGTCGCTCTTGATCGGTACGACGTAGACCGTCTCTGGCTCATGGGCATGCACCGCGATGGGAAATCCAAAATCCGTCGGCAGATTGCCGCTGATCTCGTGCCAAGAATCGCCGCCGTTGTCGCTGCGCATGACGTCCCAATGCTTCTGCATGAAGAGGACATTCGGACGTGACGGATGCATGGTAATGCGGTGCACGCAATGGCCGACTTCCGCATCCGGGTCCGGCAACTCATACTGAGACAGCAACCCCTTGTTCGTCGGCGTCCAAGTCTGCCCGCCATCCTCAGTCCGAAACGTACCGGCTGCCGAGATCGCCACGAACATGCGGTTCGGTTGCCGTTGATCGAGCAGGATCGTATGCAGACACATCCCCCCGGCGCCCGGCTGCCAGAGTTGCCCCTTGGCGCTGCGTAACCCGGCCAGCTCCCTCCAGGTTCGTCCGCCGTCCGTCGATTTGAAGAGCGCGGCATCCTCAACCCCAGCATACACGGTGTCGGGCTCCGTCGGGGAAGGCTCCAGGTGCCAGACACGTTTGAATTCCCAGGGACGCTGCGTGCCGTCGTAATGCTGGTGCGTCGTGAGCGGCTTGCCGGTTTCCGCGGACTGGTCGTAGAGGAACATGTTGCTCTCCCCCTTCGGCATGCCGTCCGGCCCCATCAGATCCTCCGGTTTCGTCCCGGGAGGGTTCCAGGTCTTCCCGCCATCATCTGATCGTTGGATGACTTGTCCGAACCAGCTGCTCGTCTGTGACGCGTAGAGCCGATCGGGGTCAGCGGGCGAGCCGGTCAGGTGATAGATCTCCCACCCGCCCCACAGGGGCCCCTGCACGTCCCACTTCTTGCGCGTTCCATCCGACGACAGGATGAACGCCCCCTTCTTGGTTCCCACCAACACTCGTACGCGGCTCATATCAAACTCCTTCCGCTGTGAATCGTCTCTCGTCTGATCGCTCACGTCTTATGGCAAGCCCGTCACGTCCCGCACCGGTCGGACCTCGACTGTTCCGATGGTGGCTCCGGGCACACGCAACGCCACGGCTACCGCTTCAGCGTGATCCTTCGCTTCAATCAGAAAATATCCCGCCATCTGCTCACGCGTTTCGATAAACGGCCCGTCCGTGACCACCGCCTTGCCGTCCTTCACCCGCACCAACGTCGCCGTTGCGGCCGGATGAACCGGCGAGGCGTGCACATACTGCCCCTGCGTCTCCAACTGGTGGCACAGCCCGATGGAGTCCGACAGCAACGAGCGTTTCCTCTCCTCGTCGAGCTGCTCAAACACGGCTTCGTCGTGATGCACCAAGAGAATGAACTTCATCGTCGGCTCCAATGTCGTTCGGCGAAATCAGCGATCAGGCGCAGCCGCCTTCCTTGATCGGCCGGACTTCGATGCTGCCGTATTTCGCGCCAGGGAATTTCGCCGCAACCCGCAACGCATCATTCAGATCCCGCACATCAATCAGCAAATAGCCGGCCAATTGTTCCTTCGTCTCCGCAAAGGGCCCGTCGGTCGTGGAGACCTTGCCGCTACGGACCCGAACGGTTGTCGCGGTCTCCACCGGATGCAACGGCGACGCCGACAGCATCTCGCCCTGCTTCACCAGCGCATCACAATAGGCCATCGACTCATCGGACAGCACCTTCCGTTCAGCCTCCGACATAGCCTGCAGATTTTTTTCTTCCATATAGACCAGGCACAGATACTTCATCATGACCTCCCTTTTGAGGAACGGGCCCTGGGAGCTTTCCTAGGTGTGCGCAGCATCGGCTCCCACAGAGCGAACGTATTACCTTCCGTGTCCTCGCAGACGGCGAAATAGCCCATACCCGGCACTTCAGTCTTCGTCTTGCACACCGAGCCACCAAGCTTCTCGACTTTCGCCACCGCCCGGTTCACCGACGGCACCGCCACATAATTGGTGATGCCCTGCCCAGGGTACATGCGTGGCATCAATCCACCGTCCGGCGACGCATCCTTGCCGGCGGTGTCGATGTGCCAGTAGTCCTGGATCGCGGTCGGAATCTTGGCAAACGTCCACCCGAAGAGCCCGCCATAAAATTTTTTGGCCCGGGCGATATCATCGGCCGGCACCTCGAACCAGCAGAGACTGGCCGGCACCTTGGTCACCTTACCCTCTCGCTTCTGCTTCACCTTGGCCATCGCATCATCTCCTCTCAATCATCCGTTCATCCACACACAGCCACCATGTGACTGCCCGTTTCACGAGATAGTCGTCGAGCAAGGTCGAAATCGACAACCCTCGATCCCTTTTCGACAAAAAATCGTCCACGCTGATTGTTCAATGAGTCACACGACCGCTCGACCGATCTCAGGGACGTGGGCCGGCCAACTCCACCAGCCTTCGCTCCAAAAATCGCCGTTCTGGTTCTTGTTGGGTCAGGCTGAGGGCGCGTTCGTAGGAACGGCGTGCTTCATCGACCTGTCTCAATCGACGACACAGGTCCGCCTTGGCCGCATGCGCCAAGTGATAGGTCGTCAGTTCCCCTCGCGCAAGCAGGCCGTCTATGAGGGCCAACCCGGCTGCTGGACCGTCACGCATCGCGACCGCCACCGCGCGGTTGAGTTCGACAATCGGAGACGGCTCAGCCTGCAGGAGCACATCATACAGACCGACGATACGCCCCCAGTCCGTGGCGGACGCGGTGGGCGCCCGGGCGTGGGTCGCGGCGATGGCCGATTGAATGGCGTAGGGGCCGACTTCCCCCATCGAGAGCGCTCGCTGAACGAGGGCTGTTCCCTCGGCGATTTGGTCCCGATTCCACCGCGTTCGATCCTGATCTTCGAGCAGAACCACGTCCCCCGATTCGGACACCCGCGCCGCGCGCCGCGAATCCTGCAAGAGCAGCAGGGCGAGCAGACCGAGCACCTCAGGATCGGGAAGCAGCTGCATCAGAACCCGGGCGAGGCGAATGGCTTCTCCGGACACATCGTGACGGGTCACCGTATCCCCGGAGGACGCCGAGTACCCCTCATTGAACACGAGGTAGACGACACGCAAGACTGCATCCAATCGCTCCGGCAGATCCTGTGGTGACGGCACGTCATAGGGGATGCGCGCATCGCGAATCTTGGCCTTGGCCCGCACGATCCGTTGCGCAATGGTCGCCGGTTTCGTCAGAAACGCCCGGGCGATCTCTTCCGTCGTCAGCCCGCAGACCTCCCGCATGGTCATTGCGATTTGCGCTTCCGGCGTCAAAGCCGGATGGCAGCAGGTAAAAATCAGCCGCAGCCGGTCGTCCTCCACCGATGGCCCATCGGTGGCGTCCATGTCGAAACTGGCCGTGGCAGATTCAAGCTGGCGGGCCAGTTCTTCCAAGGAGGCGTCGAAGCGCGCACGACGCCGCATACCGTCGATGGCTTTGAAGCGGCCCGTGGAGACCAGCCAGGCGCGGGGGTTCGCCGGAATGCCGTCCCGACTCCATTGTTCGACGGCGACCGTGAAGGCTTCGTGCACGGCCTCTTCCGCTGCGTCGAAATCGCCGAGTAGGCGGATCAGCGTGGCGAGGACCTGCCGCGACTGCGACCGGTAGAGCTCCTCGACCACCGTCCGGAGATGTTGCGCGGATTCTTCGCTCATGGCAGGCTCGCCTCGAGAAAAGGCCGTCCCGGATCGTTGCTGTTCGTCACCGTCGCCGCCTCACGTCCTCCCCAATTGAGCTTTGGCGGCCGCACTCATCATGTCCGGCTTCCACGATGGCTCCCACACGAGGTCGACCTCCACCGAACGCGCTTCGGGAAGCTCGCGTAAAATGGAGGAATGCACCATCTCCATCAGCAACTCTTCCATTGGACAAGCGGGCGTCGTCATCGTCATCGTGACATGGACTTGTCCATCACGGACCTCGCTGCCATAGACCAACCCCAAGTCGACGATGTTGATCCCCAACTCGGGATCCACCACTTGGCGCAACGCGTCCATCACCCGCGGATCTGCTCCTGCTTCTCGGTTCTCCATGGTTTCCCCACACCCCCTGTTGCTTGCTACGACAGCATCCTCACCATCGCCCATTAGGACTGCGCGCGCACTGCGGAGCCAGGCCGATCCGGCAGACTCCCCAAGGCCGTGACCGTATTCGCAAGGAACAGGACCAGCGTGACGGCATTCAGCAGGCCACCGACCTGCCGTCCCGGCCCCCACCCGGCCACATCACCGCCCAACCGTATCAATAACGTGATCTGCAACAGCACCACATGCGCATAGAACAGCGGCCGATAGGTGATGCGCGCCCCGAGCACCGCCGGAAAGATGACCGGCGCATGGGCGAAAATCATCGCGAAGACGAACCCCAGGAAAAAGGCGTGCAAGATGACGTCGTACTGCGGTCCGACCGGCACGCCGCCATAGATCAAGGCGGCCAGTCCGCTCAGCCCCAGCCAGACATACCCGCTCAGCAGACAGATCGCCATGAATCGGGTGAGGCCCACCTGCGTCACGGTTCGCCTGGCAATGTCATGACGGCCCAACCACAGGGCCAAGCCAGCAAACCCCGCACCGGCCAGACGAACCCCGGCATCGAACGACCATTCCAACAGGACCAACCCCGTGAGCAGAACTCCCAGCAGGAACAGAAACAGCGCCTGAGCCACGGTGGTCACTTGCTGTAACCGGGCCAACTCGAGACGTTCGCCGGCAATGGTCACGAGGAGAAACGCGGCCCACCAGAATACGATGTGGAAGAAAGGTCGTCCGACGCACCAGAGCACATTGCCCATAACCCAGATGGCGGCCCCGCCACCCATCGCAAACGTATAGAGCGCCGGATGCCGCCGGATGATCGCCGCAAAGATCGCCACCAACCCGACGCTTCCGGCCAGGATCAGCACCTGTGCGACCGGCAATGGAATGCCGAGGATCAACCCTACTGCGCCCAGGCCTGTGAGCAGCGGCGCCGCATAGGCCCAGAGTTGGCCAAGCGCGACCGCTCGTTCCAGACTGATCAGTGTCCCGAGAAAACCGGACACCATCAAGGGACCATGCAAGGCAGAGAACTCCTGACGAGGTACGGGAACATCCCAGCCGAGACGCGCAAGTCCAGCCCACAACCCCGTCAGCAAGGCCACCATGCCGAGTGCGAGCAGCGGAAGCCGTCGCGGGTGTCGGATCGTCATCGTGCGAACCTCTTCGGCGATCTCTTCATGGCTCGTCCGCTGTATGCATGGGGATCGGCTCCAGGCAGTAACCCGCCCTGCCCAGCGCGCCCTCCAGCGTCTTCATCACCGCCGGACTGTCGGAGTGCGGCATGACACGGACAGCGGGCGCCGCCCGCAGCGCCGCCAGCAGCGACTCCATCTCCTTCGCCGGCAGACGATCGCAGATGGCATACAGACCATCTTGGCCTTCCTCCAATCGGTTGTGGTCAGACAAGATCTGTCGAATCGTCGCAAGGATCTGTGCCGTCGGGGCAGGCATGAGCAAGGTCGCCAACGCACTATGATCGAGCCGAAGTTTCGCGGCAATCGGCAGAGGTGTTCCGCCCCGCCAACGCTGCACCGCCGGCAACAACAGTTTTTCCTCCATACCGATGTGCCTCAGCAGCCCCGCGCGAAATTGATCGTAGACCGCCTGGTCGATGTGATCTGCAGCGCTGGTCGCCGAATGCAACAACGCGTCTAGTCGTCGATGATCCTCCGCCAGCACGGTCGTGAGAGGACCAGACCCTTCCCTGTCTGCGACTGTCATCCGATCACATCCGTCGTGAATTCGATCCGTTTGCCTCGGCGCTGCACCATCTCTCCCCTCAGCGGAGACAAAAGCTACTGCGTGAAGCGCAGACTGTCAACGTGCTCAAGACAGGAGCACGTGGAAGGATCCGGCGGGAACGCTTGGGTGACGGAATGCGGCCACCAGAGCCGACCGATTACCCACGACCGGCTGGTGCAGCGCCGACTGTCGGTTCGACTTGCCCGCGTGCCCCTGGAGCCTGCCTCGGTTGCGGCTGCGCCATCTCCAGCGGCGACCATCCACCACCCAGCGCCTTGTAGAGTTGCACCACCGAGACGAGTTGCAACCGATGCGTGCCGGTCAGAGCGAGTTCGGCTTCAAACAGATTCCGTTGCGCGACCAAGACATCCAGGTAGTTGGCCAGTCCGCCTTTATACCGAAGATTCGCCAACCTCAGGGCCGACCGCAAGGCATCGACCTGCTGTGCCTGTGCATCCCGTTGGTCACGCGCCGTGTGCACCGCCACCAACGCATCTTCCACTTCGCGAAACGCGACCAGCACCGCCTGTTCATATCGCGCCAGCGCCTCCCGGCCCTGCGCTTCGGCGGCGTCCTGCTGAAATCCCAGGATCTGCGCATTCAGCAACGGTCCGACCAGCCCCGGCCCGACCACCCCAAACGCTGTCTCATTGCCAACGAGACGCGACAACTGCGGACTGGCCACACCCAACATGCCGGTGATGCTCAGCTTGGGGAATCGATCCGCCTTGGCCACGCCGATCCTCGCCGTAGCCGCTGCCAATTCCTGTTCGGCTTGCACGAGATCAGGCCGGCGCTGGAGCAACTCGGACGGCAGACCTGCCGGCACCTCCGGCGGCAACACCTGCTCCGTCAAAGAACGGCCCCGCGCCACCGGCCCCGGCGGTCGCCCGAGCAGGACGCTGAGCTGATTCTCTTTCTGCACCATCTGCCTGGTGAGCTCCGCGGCCCGAGCCGCAGCATTGGCCCGTTCCGCCTCAAACTGATCCGCATCGATACGCGAAATCATCCCCTGGCGAAGTCGCGCGTCGGCGATCCGCACCGATTCCTCCCAGGACTTCAGCGTTCGCTGCGCAACCCCGAGCTGCATATCGAACTGCAACAACTCGAAGTAGGCCTCCGCAACGCCGCTCACCAGCTGGAGCACGACCGCACGTCGCGCGTCTTCCCTCGCGAGTAGATCGCCCCTCGCAGCCTCATTCGACCGGCGCACACGCCCCCAGATATCCAACTCCCAAGACAAATTGCCCTGGAGGTAGTAGTTGAACGGATTGGGAAAGCCGGGAAAGAGAAAGTTCGCCTTGCGACCAAACGCCGGCGCATTGGCCGTGACATCCGCCTTCGGGGCAAACTCCATTGTTGAGATGAACAGGCGCGACTGGAATTCTTCAACGGACGCCACCGCCCGCTGCAGATCCCTGTTCTCCGCCAGGGCGATGCGAATGAGGCGACGCAATTCCTCGTCTTGCAGCAAATCCCACCAGGGCAGATTGACAAAAGACTCCGTCTCCCCATCCGACATCGCCATCCGGAATCCGGTCGGCACCTGGAGGTCCGGACGTGAATAGTCAGGTCCAACCGCACAGCCGGCCAGAACAAAGAGAGTCATGCTGAACGCAAGTGTACGCATGTGTCGCCAATCCTATGCCGGGTCGCAGCGGCCGGAGGCCGACATGGGTCCCGTCCCGGTAATTTCTCCCACGATGTGCTTGGTGCAGCAGCCATGGGCAATCAATGCCGCCCCTTCCCGCCACATCCTGGCGAGGAGCGCCTTGCCGTCCTCCGAAATGAATGTGATGCCGGCGAGTTCGACGACAGGGGCGAACATGCCGGACTGGCGCACGGTTTGCCACACTCGTTCCAGTTCCGTCACCCACGGCCCGCTCAAGCTGCCTTCCAGGGTCAGGCGTGCGGAATCTCCACTCTGCTCCGACGTAATTTTCAGCATGGTTGTCCCATTCACCCCTTCGCACTGGCGAGTTGCAAGCCCGGCTCCTCGGCTGCGTCCAGTTCCTCCGCCGGCTGATGCCGCGTCGCGATCAATGCATAGAACACCGGCACCACAAACAACGTGAACAGGGTGCCGACCGTCATGCCCGTGACCAGCACCATGCCGATGCTGTTACGCGCCGCCGCGCCGGGCCCCGACACCAACACCAACGGCAGATGGCCAAACACCGTCGCCGCCGAAGTCATCAACACCGGCCGCAATCGCGTCATGGCCGCTTCGCGCAAGGCTGCCGTCTTCGACAGACCTCGCGCCTGCAAGGTGTTGGCGAACTCCACGATGAGAATGCCGTTCTTCGCAATCAACCCGACCAGCGTAATCAAGCCGACCTGCGAGTAGATATTGATCGTCGTGAGATCCAAAAAGCTGAACACCAGGGCGCCGGAAATCGCCAAGGGCACCGAACCCAACAACACGATCAGGGGATCGCGGAAACTCTGGAATTGCGCGGCCAGCACCAGATAGATCAGCACCACCGCAAACCCCAGGGTCACGATGAGGGCCGACCCCTCGTGCCTGATCTGGCGTGATTCACCCGCAAAATCAAGGGTCGTGCGAGAACCGGCGGCGGCCGCAGCGGCAGTCTCCAACACCCGCAGCGCTTCGTCTTTCGTCATGCCGGGCTTCACGCCGCCGAAGATACGCACCGCATTTCGCTGTTGAAACCGATTCAGCGTGCGCGGGGCGGTACTGGTCTCGATGCGGGTGAAGGTCGAGACCGGGACCAACTGGCCTCCGGGCGTTTTGATTTTCAAGTCGAGCAGCGGATCCAGTGTCGCCCGATCCTTGTCGCCGATCTGTGGAATGACCTTGTAGCTCCGGTCATAAAAGTTGAACCGATTCACGTACGCGCCACCGAGCAATGTGCCCAATTCCTGGCCGACGCGCGCCAGATCGAATCCCAGGTCGGCCAGCCGCTCACGATCGATCACGACCCGGGCCTCGGGCAAATCAATCTTGAGGTCCGTATCGACGTAGAGGAACTTCCCGCTCTGCCAGCCGGCTCCGAGCACCGCCCCCGTAATGTCCAGCAACTGCGCCGCTGGCAATTCGCTTTCCAGGATCAATTCCACGTCATACTGGCCGGGCGTCGGCAGCGGCGGATCGAGCCGTGGAAAGACTCGCAAGCCGGGAATTTGGGAGACCGCGCCATAGACCTGGCCATACATCATCTCCGTCGAACGAGATCGTTCGCGCCAATCCTTGGCCACCAAGCCGCCGAACCCTCCCCACGAAGATGTCAGCGACCAGGTGAAGCGCGCCTCGGGGAACGATCGGAGTGCGTCGATGACCTTCAAGGAATCCCGGTTGGTTGCCGCCACCGTCGAGTCCGGCGCCGCTTCGAGGAAGAGACTGATGTGACTCTGGTCTTCCACCGGCGCCAGCTCCTGTCGCGAGAACTGGTACAACGGCCAGGCCGCGACCATCACCAACAGGGCCGCGGCCACGATCGCCCAGCGCATCTCCAATGCGCCGTCGAGCAGACGTCCATACGCCGCGCGTGTGGCGTCGAAGACTCGATTCACGAGCTTGGTCAACCGCCCTTCCTTGCCTTCAGGATGGACGAAGTACGAACTCATCACGGGCGAGAGCGTGATCGCCACGACACCGGACAGAACCACGGCGGCAGCCAGCGTCATCGCAAACTCCAAGAACAACGATCCCGTCAACCCGCCTTGAAACCCGATCGGGGCATACACGGCAGCCAGCGTAATCGTCATGGCAATGATGGGTCCGACCAACTCGCGGGAGCCGAGCAGCGCCGCCTGCCGTCTGGTGTTCCCTTCACGGACATGCCGCTCGACGTTCTCGACGACCACGATCGCATCGTCCACCACCAACCCCACCGACAACACGATGGCGAGGATCGTCAATAGATTCAGACTGAAGCCGAACGCATACATAAAGATCGCCGCGCCGACCAACGACACCGGCATGGCCACCAACGGCACCAAAGCTGTCCGCACCGAGCCCATGAACAGAAACACCACCGTCGCGACGATCAGAATCGTTTCCCCGAGCGTCTTGGTAATTTCCGCCAAGGCGCTCCGCATGAACATGGTGCCGTCCCACACCAACTGCATGTCGATGTCTTTCGGCAGGGTGGGCCTGATGCGCTCCATTTCCTCCCGCAGGCCTTGGGCCACGTCGATCTCATTCGAACCCACAAGAGGCCAGATGCCGAGATACACGCCCTCCGTCCGATTGTACTTGGCGACCATGTCGGCTTCCTCAGCGCCATTCTCGACCCGCGCCACGTCTCTCAAGCGCACGATGGCTCCGCCGCGATCCGTGACGATAAGGTCCTCGAACTCCTCCGTGCTTCGTAGATCCGTATTCGCCAGGAGATTGACCTGCACCAAGTTGCCCTTCGTCCGGCCCACCGCAGCCAAGTAGTTGTTGCGCCGCAACGCCGCCTGCACATCGCCGGGCGAGAGGTTGTAGGCCGCAAGACGATCCGGATCGATCCAGACACGCATGGCGATCTGGCGGCCCCCCTCAATGGTCACACGTTGCACCCCGGTCAACGTCGCGAATTGCGGTTGGAGTGACCGCAACAGCCAGTCCGTCAACGCCGGCACCGTGCGATCAGGCGAGGTGAAACTCAGGTAAAACGAGGCGTAGGGACGATCGGCCCGCTGCACCTCCACGGCAGGCGGCTCCGCCTCCGCCGGCAGCTCCGACCTGACTTGTTGCAACCGGGCCGTCACCTCGGCCAACGCCGCCGTACTGTTGTGATTGAGTTTCAGATGGACCGTGACGGTACTGACGCCGGCCCGGCTGGTGGATTCCAGATAGTCGACGCCGCTGATGGCGGACACCACCCGTTCGATCGGCGTCGTCAGAAACCCTCGCACCGTCTCGGCACTGGCCCCGTAATAGACCGTGGTGATGACGATCGACGAACTTTCAATCTTCGGGTACTGCTGCACCGGGAGGGTGGTCAGCGCGCGCCAGCCGACGAGCACGATGACGAGGTTGATCACCACGGCCAACACCGGGTGCTTGATAAAGACATCGGTAAAGGAACGCATGGTCGTGCCTCTCTGACTCACGGTTGTCCCGACACGTGACTTGAATCGGACTGCATGTCCGGCCCGCCGGCGGCGACGACGAGTACGCCGTCCCGCAGTTTAAACGCACCCGATGCCGCCACCTGCTCACCCACGCTCAACCCTGCATGCACGATGATGTCATCGCCCGACATCGCACCACTCTCGACTTGACGCAGATGCGCACGGGATTTGCCTTGGCCGTCCGGACCGATCACGAACACCTGATCGCCGCCTGGTCCCTTCCGCAACGCATTCACCGGAATGGCCACTGCGCTATGCGGCGCCCCCACCCGCACCTTGATCCGCACGGCGGCGCCCGGTGCAGGCATGGAAGGAGAGTGGTCGATCCTGGCGCGCACCATCGCATTCCGCGTCGCGGGATCGATACGGGCATCCAACGCGACGATCGTGGCTTGAACCGGAGCCGCCTCACCGGCCGGATAGACATCCACCAGGTCGCCGTGCCGCAACCCGACCGCGACATGCTGCGGTACCGCAAAGTCCACATGCACGGCTTCATCGATCCCCTGGAGGGTCGTGAGCGACGTGCCTTCATTGAGGTATTGCCCCGGATGGACATCGGCAAGGCCGACCCGGGCGCGGAACGGAGCACGGATAGTCTTACGGGCAATCAACGCTTTCGTGCGGGCGATTTGCGCCTGCGCAACATCGAGATCCGCCCTGGCGCGATCGACCTCTTCCTGAGCCGCGGCAAGATCCTGGGTCAAGGCTCGGCGTCGATCGAGAACCGTACGCGCCAAGACGGCTTGAGCCTGTTGAGCACGAAGATCAGCCTCTTCCACCGAGACATCGAGCGCCACCAGAACCGCGCCGGCCTGCACGATGTGCCCCGGAGTGAATCGCACCTGGCTCACGGTCCCGGCCAATTCATTGCGCAGGGTAATGGAACGGAGCGCCAATACTGTTCCGATCGATGTAGAGGTCTGATGATGGTCAACAGCCCTGGCTACAGCGAGCGTCACGACTTCCATCGGCTCCGGCTGGTTCGCTGACGCAGCGGCTTGGTTCTGGATACTGCCGTATTTCCAGGCTCCCAACCCCACCCCGACTGCAACCACCATCAGCAGCAGCAACGACGATCCGATCCACCCACGACGATTCATGAGCCCTCCCGGCCAGTGACAGATGTAGCAGGCCACTCCCGCGTTTCACATTTAGATGACGGTGACGGACACAGCGCAACAGGCGTTCCTTCCGAACGGCCCGTCCACGCCTTCGTCTCACCACTGATTTCATCGACGCCATTCCCACCACACTCCTCTCAAGGCCCGGACACGATGCGGGTCTGTGCCGAGCCCTGACGGTCTACCATTCGGCACCTGTCGACATACCGGCAGGCTCTTCGCCTCATACGTGAACACCACAGCCAGCTGACACAGGATCATCCGCACGGTCAGCTCGCGAGCCCCTGCACCTGAATCATTCGCACCGATACCGTCCCTTCCGCGGTGGCGCGCCAGGCCTCAAGACCACCGGCGAGCGGCCAGACTCGCGAGAACCCTTTCTGCTGCAACAGCAACACTCCCTGCGCACTTGCGGCATCAGCCGGGCACGCGCAATACAGTACCAGGTCGCGGGAACGCGGTAGCTCTCCATGCCGATGCGCTAAATCCTCCAATGCAATGTGCAAGGCGTTGGGAATGCCCGGCTCTGCCTCCACGGTCTGGCGCGGCCGCACATCGATGAGCAGCGGAGGCTCGGACGTCGTTAATTTGTCCAACAATGCTTCCACCGTCATTCTCGGGATCGTCTGAAGTTGTCGGCGCAGATGCCACGCCTTCCAGCCGATGTAGGCCGGGAAGAGGATCACTGTTGCCAGCACAAGCGCCGGCATAACCCGCTCCGAATAGGCCAGAGCCTGCTCCACCTGCCCACTGAAGAGCAGGCCGACCCCCAATCCCGACCCAGCCCAGGCGGCCGCACCCAGCGCGTCATAGAGCAGGAACAGCGGGAGCCCCAATCCGACAATCCCCGCCAGCGGCGGAGCGATGGTGCTCAACCCTGGGATAAACTTCGCCACCAGCAGCGACTGCACGCCATACCTGCGGAACAGGTCCTCCGTCTGCCGCACGCACGCGTCCGGCTCCAACGCAATCCGGCAGAGCAGCCTAAGCATAGGGCGTCCGCGCCACCGCCCGGCGAGAAACCAGACAACATCGGCCAGCAGCGTCGCCGACAGCGCCGCGATCAACGCACCCGACCAGGTAAGGTGGCCGGCCCCCACCAACACACCCGCCGCCACCAACAGCGGCAACGCCGGAAACGGCAACCCGAGTTGTTCGGTCAACACGCCGCCAAACAACACCCACGCCCCATGTTGTTCCAACAAGTCGCCCACCGATTCCATCATCCACTCCTCTTCGACTCCCGCCGACCCACGTCGCAGCGAGATACAAAGCAGGGATTGTTCCAGCATACGAGACCATGCAGTGGGAGGAGGATCAGCTGATCCCGAAAGGAGTTAGCGTGATGAGCGAAAGACAAGCCGATGTGTCGAAGCGGTGGTGCCGAACTCTGAGTGCCTTCCCTTCGGCACCTGCCGAAATATCGTCGCGCTCGCCTGAAGAAACGACTTCATTCAGGGGGAACAGTCAGGGGTGGTGCCGATCTTGAGGCTGATCGATGAGTCGAGCGCCTGGTTTGAAGGTCAGGTAGTACCAGATCCATTCGGAGACCACGCGGAAGCGATTGCGAAAGCCGATCAGAAAAAAGATATGCACGGTGCACCAGAGCAGCCAGGCCACCAAACCGGACACGTGAATCGATCCGAATTGCGCCACAGCCTTGGCACGACCGATGGTGGCTAACATCCCTCGATTGAAATAGCGAAACGCGACCCGATTCATCGGCGGCGTCCGACCAGTAATGATCGTCGCCACGTATTGCCCCTCCTGCATGGCGACCGGAGCCACACCCGGCAGCGGATGGCCTTGCCCGTCCTGCACGGCGGCGGCATCCCCGATCACGAACACCCAGTCGTCTCCAGGAACTGTCAGATCAGGCCGCACGAGGACCCGGCCCGCCTTGTCCAAAGGGACGTGGAGCGAGCCTAGAAGTGGAGAGGCACGATTACCCGCTGCCCAGATGATGTTACGAGTCTCGATGACGTGCCCGTCCAGCGCCACACCATTCGGGCGAACGTCACGTACCGCCTGATTCACGAGGACAGTCACGCCCATCGACTCCAACGTACCCTGCGCATTCGCGGACAGATCAGGCGGAAAGCTCGAAAGGATTCGTGATCCCGCCTCGACGAGGAGGATCTTGACTGCACGACGCTGCAGAGAAGGAAAATCCGGGAGCATGGCATTGCGACCGATCTCCGCCATGGCCCCGGCAAGTTCCACACCGGTTGGGCCTCCACCCACAATAACGAACGTCAATGGAGCCGTATCGTCAGACGTGGCAGCATGGCGCTCCGCCTCCTCAAAGGCCAGCAGCATGCGTGCACGCAAGGCAACCGCATCGGCGAGCGTCTTGAGTCCCGGGGCAGACCCCTCCCAGTCGGGATGGTCGAAATAGGCGTGTCGGGCACCGACCGCAACGATCAGGACATCGTAGGGAATCGGCGGCAGGTCCGTCGCGTGTACCTGCTTGGCCGCACGATCAATCCCTTGTACCTCCCCCATCACGACACGAACGTTCCGCTGCGACCGGAAAATGGTCCGCAGCGGCCAGGCGATATCGCCCGGCGACAGAGCCGCCGTGGCCACCTGATAGAGCAACGGCTGGAAGAGATGGTGGTTCGTTCGATCGATCAGGGTGATGTCGACCTCGGCCTCTCGCAGCGCTTGCGCCGCCGCCAATCCGCCGAATCCACCCCCGATAATGACCACGCGTGTGAGGGTCGTCTCCATCTCCAGACTTTATCGCGAACCACTCGTCGAATCACCCTGGGAATGTTCCCAGCCCTCGTTGTCCCCGATGCACAACAGACCAGCACCAGGCTTGTGACGAGGCAGGCGAAGCGTGAGAAACACGGAGCGTGTTGCATCCCCGACAAGAAGAACGGCGAACAGCGTTGCGGCCTCCGCCGGCGGAGGCATTGCGCGAACGAGAGACTGATGCGCGTTACAACGGTCGGGCGATGCCGAGTTTCTGCATCTTGGACTGGAGCGTCGTGCGCTTCATCCCCAGCCTAGCGGCGGCTCCGGACGATCCCCCGATAACCCAATGCGTGTCCCGCAGAGCCTTGAGGATATGATCGCGTTCGGCGTCCTCCAGCGTCGTGACCGACCCGTTGGGCAGAGTGGCGTGACGTTTCAATTCCGCCGTCGGCACGAAGAGCTCCGACCCGGATGACAAGATGACGGCCCGCTCGATGAAGTTTTCCAACTCCCGCACGTTGCCGGGCCACCCATAGGATTGCAGCGCGCGCATGGCGTCAATCGGCACCGTCTCGATGTGTCTCTTCATGCGCGAGGCAAATTTCTGGACGAAATGCCGGACGAGCACCGGCACGTCTTCGACTCGGTCGCGCAGAGGAGGCACAGTCACCGGGAAGACCTTCAGGCGGTAATAGAGGTCACTGCGGAACTTCTGTTCCTCCACCATCTGCCCCAGGTCACGATTCGTCGCGGCGATGACACGGACATTGACCCGCATCGTCCTGGTACTGCCCAACCGTTCGAATTCCTGTTCCTGGAGCACGCGCAGCAACTTGACCTGCAACTCGAGCGGAATCTCCCCCACCTCATCGAGAAAGATCGTCCCGCGATCCGCCAACTCGAATCGTCCGATTTTCGTGGCGATCGCGCCGGTAAAGGCGCCCTTTTCATGGCCAAAGAGCTCGCTTTCCAACAAACCGGTGGGAATCGCGGCGCAATTGAGTTTGACGAAGGTCCGTTCCCGTCGGCCGCTGAGATTGTGGAGCGCGCGCGCGATCAGTTCCTTTCCGCTTCCTGTCTCGCCGAGAATCAACACCGTGGAATCAGTGGCCGCCACCGTCTGCACCTGGTTCAGTACCTGGTTCAGCGCACGGCTCTCCCCGACGATCTCCTCAAAGTTGTAGGCCGTTTGAATTTCCTCTTCGAGATAGACCTTTTCCTTCGCCAAGGTATCTTTGAGGGCCGCGATCTCCCGGAACGCGAGGGCGTTCTCGACCGCGATGGCGATTTGCTGCGCGACCTGCCCAAGCAGTTGCACATCCTCCGGATCGAACCCGGCGTCCTTCCGCCGTCCCACATTCAAGGCCCCCAGCGCACCGTTACGAGAGAGTAACGGCACGGAGCAGAACGATTTGATGCCACGATCCAGCAAATCCTGTGCGCAGGGTGAGGTGCCCCCCATCGCCAGCAACTCTCGCTCTCCGAACAAGGCCGGCTTCCCCGTCGTAATCGCCAGACAGGACGGCGACTGTATGCTCTCCTCGATACGCCCTTCCTCAATGAAGTTTTCGTTCCGATCGAAATCCAACACATGGATACGCCAGCGGCCGGTGTTCTCATTGCACAGCAGCAGGCTCGACCCGTCATGCTGAATCACCCGGCGCAAGCAACCACTGACGGCGGGAAACAGTTGGTCCAAATCCAGGTGCGAGACCACGGCGTTGTTCACTTCGAGCAGCAGGCGTTGCCGGTCGCGCTCCCTTGTCAATTGCGCTTGATAGGCCAGGGTGGACTCCGAGTTGAGCGCGTTGTCCAATGCCACCGCGACCTGTTGCGCCACCTGCTTCATGAAGGCGATTTCGCTCTCGAGATAGATTCGCGGCTGCAGGCTCCCGAATCCCATCGCCCCGAGACGTCGTTGCGCGGTCGTGAGGGGTACCACACAGAACGAGCGCACGCCGTTTTGCCGGAACAGTGCCATCAACGCGGGAAATCGTTGCTCACGCTCAACATCATCAACCGTCAGGGGCTGCTGCGTCTTCCACACCAGGCCACCGGGCGATTCGTCGACCGGCGTTTCCAATCCCGGTTCAATCGTGGATCGCTCTGACGTCACCAACAGCCAAAGCCGCATCATGTCGCGTGACGGATCGTACCGCACGACGTTCATGAAATCGAACGGCACCACCTGGGGCAGCCGTTGAGCCAGGTCGGCCAGCAACAGACGCTGATCATGGTGCGACGCGATCGATTCCGTCACCTCGAGCAGGAGACGCAGCCGGTCCCGGTCTCGGGCCAGATCCTGGTGATGCAGCACGTTGTCCACGGCGACCGCCACCAACTTGGCCACCTGATTGAGAAAGGTGACGCTGCCTTCGTCAAAGGCAAAGGGCTTCAAACTGCCGAACCCAATGGCGCCCACCCGGCGCATGCCGGTCGTGAGCGGAAAGAAGCAGACGGATTGCATGCCGATTCCACGCAGGGCGTCCATCCCGACCTGAAACCGCGTTTCCTCCGCCAGCGAGGGAATCAGGATCGGTTGTTGATGCTCCCACACCCACCCGCTGGCCGAGTCCTTCATCGGCATTTCAAGCCCGTCGAGACGCCGTGTCACGCGCCGGGCCTCCGCCGTTTCGAGGACATGCACTTGCATCACCTGTTTGGCGGCATCATGCAACACCAGTCCGACGAAATCGAACGGCGCCACCACCGGTAGGCAGTGCGCCAGATCCTGAAAGAGCGACGGCAAATCATGGTGCGCGGCAATGACCTCGGCCACCCGCAACAGGGCTGCGCCTTGATCGGCCACCATCGGTTCGACACTGCTTGGCATCATCTCGTGCATGCGCATAGTATACGGTTCCGTCGGGGCTCCGATGCAACTCCCGGGAGTCGGGCCATCCGTTCACCCGGTGAACTCTCACCTGACATGAAACTCCCAGGTCGTACCCTGTGCAAAAATGCGGCGCGCCGGTCGTCGCGTCGAGGAAGACACAGATCAAGGCGGAGGGAGCGGGGGGACGGTATGAATCGCGAACTGCAGATGGACGGTGCGCTCTCGAACCCACTGCCACGATGACGCTGTCTGACAAACCCGCTTGATCGGGGCAACACGAACCACGCGGCACATCGCCCGCCGGATCGACGGAGGTTACCGCTCCAGTTCTTCTTCCGTCACCGCCGGCGGTAGCGTCGATTCACCGGCTCGTCCCGCCCGACTTCTTGCGGTAAACAGCGCGCCTTTGGCCGCCTGGACCGGAGCAAACCGCAAGAACCCGATCTCCTGCAGGATGTCGTTGTACACCGCCTCCATCCCGCCGCGCATGCAATAGGTTTCGTGCCAAAATCCCGTGCCGCCGGTATCGCGGAGAAAGTGTTGCCACCACCGCCGGTGGGGATCGGAACGTGCCCAACGCTCGAGTGAGTCAAAATCCCGCCAATATTGCCGCATCCCGACATGCGGAGGGAACAAGGACCACACGAGATTTTCATGGAGCAGCAGCCCATCCGGCCTGGCCTCGACTGACTGGGCGATTTGAGGGCCGAAACCGAACAGCGTCTTGAGCCCGGTCCAGCGATTAACCCGCATCCCGAGGTAGATCACCACGAGATCCGGGAAGCCGGACAGGTCGACGGTCCTGCGCAGAATAGGGCTGGACATCATAGCCTCTCGGGAGGGATTGCGAATGGGTCCGGCTAACGCCACGGTGACTCGACGCCTACTTGCCGCGCCGCACAAGCACCGCCGCCACCTGATCCAGCCGTACAGTGGCATCGAAAAATTCCATCCCGGACAACTCGCTGAGCACCACCACCTGGCTGTCGACCTTCGCCACCTTGCCGTCGAGGTCCTGTCCGGACACCAACTTCACCTTCACCCGCTTGCCCTGCTGTTGTTCGAGCGCCTGCCTGATGGCGTCCGGACTGTTGGCATCGACCGTCGGCTCATCGGCCAGCACGCTTGGCACCCATGCCGTCCCTCCACCCGCCAGACACAGGACGAGCATGACCGCACCGATCCCACAACGCCCAATCACATACCTCATAGTTGCCCCCCTCAGGAATGGACGACATCGACGTCGCTCGATACCTGCCCGACCTCACAGGCGAGCCGAGGATACCTGGAGGCTGCGGGAAAGTCACGCCGGCCGACTGCTTTACAGACGTGCACACCCGCGTTATCATCCCGCCCAGCCGCCACCCGATCTGACCAAGGAGACCCTCATGGGATGGATCATCCTCATCGTGCTCGTGTTGCTCGTGCTGATCGTCGTCGGGATGTACAACGGCCTGGTGCGGCTCCGCGCCGCCTGCGAAAGCGCGTGGGCCGACATCGACGTGCAACTCAAACGCCGCTACGACCTGATCCCGAACCTCGTGGAAACCGTCAAGGCCTACGCCGCGCATGAAAAAGGCGCCCTTGAGGCCGTCATCAACGCCCGGGCCAACGCGATGGCGGCGCAGGGGCCGGAAGCCAAGGCCGCGGCAGAAAACCAACTCACCCAATCCTTACGATCGTTGTTTGCGCTCGCGGAAGCCTACCCGCAACTGCGCGCGGTGGAAGCCTTCACGCAATTGCAAGGCAGCCTGAATCAGATCGAAGACGCGCTCCAAAACGCCCGCCGCTACTACAACGCGGTGGTCCGCGACTACAATGCCAAGCGCCTTGAGATTCCCACCAACTTCATCGCGCAATGGTTCGGGTTCATGGGACGGCAATTTTTCGAACTGAGCGACAGCATCCAGCGCGAACCACCGCGAGTCCAGTTCTAACGTGATTCGCCTGGTCGGCAGGACCTTGAGCGCCAGACGACCGCACGGTCCATCCCCTGCATGGCTCTCGCTGCTCCTGCTGTGCCTCTGCCTCTTCTGGCAGGTGCTGCACGCCGATGCACGATCGTTCGTGCTCAGTCGCTTCGACGTCGATCTTCAGGTGCTCCCGAGTGGCGACCTGCTCGTCACGGAAACCGTCAGCCCTCGGTTCGAAGGTTCCTGGAACGGCATCGAGCGCCTCATTCCCGTCGAATACCGCACCCCGCAAGGATTCAACTACCGGCTCCTGCTCGACATGGTCTCGGTCACCGACGAGCAAGGGACCGCGCTCAAATTCGAAAGCAGCCGTGAACGGCATTACCGGAACTTCCGCATCTGGATTCCCGGCGCAACGGACGCCACGCGCACCTTCGTCTTGAAATACCGGGTCCGCAACGGGCTGAAGTTCTTCGACGACCACGACGAGCTCTACTGGAATGTCACCGGCGATGAGTGGGACGTGCCGATCGAGCAGGCGTCCGCTCGCATCCTGCTGCCGCCGAATGCGACCGGCGTGCGCGCCCTCGCCTTTACCGGCGCCTATAGAGCCAGGGAAGAGGCGGCGACGGTCTCCACCGAAGGATCGCGCATCACCATGACGATGACCCGCACACTGGGATTTCGCGAGGGACTCACGGCGGTGGTCGGATGGGACAAGGGCATCGTGGCGGCTCCCACGGCGGTGGATCGGACAGAGACCTTTCTCGTGAGCAACTGGGCACTGGGAATTCCCTTGCTCGTCTTCCTCGTCATGTATCGCCTGTGGAGCACGCGAGGCAAGGATCCGCGACTCCGGCCCATCACGGTCGCCTACGAACCACCGGATCGACTGACTCCCGCCGAAGCCGGAACCCTCGTGGATGACAGTCCCGACACGCGCGACCTCACCGCCACCATCGTCGACCTCGCCGTACGAGGATATCTTCGAATCGCCGAGCAGAAAGCCGAGCACTTGTTCGGCCTCTGGTCAAGTACCGACTATCGGTTTCAACGCACCAAGCCCACGCAGGAGTGGAGGACCTTGCCGGCCTATGAGCGCCTCCTGCTGGAAGCCCTGTTCAAAGACGCCGCCGCCGAGGAGGTCTTGCTGAGTTCCCTCGAAAACCGCTTCTACAAATCCCTGCCCCCGATTCAAGACGCACTCTTCGAGTCGCTCCAACAGCGAAAGTACTATGCGCAACGGCCGGACCGGGTAAAGCAGGGGTATCTGATCGGCGGGGTGGTACTGGGCATGCTGCTGACCGTCGGACTTTCCGTAGTGGCCGCTCGATGGGGGATGGCGCCGATGACATTTCTCTGGGCCGGCCTGCTTTCAGGCCTGATCGTGGTTGGATTCGGGCGCATCATGCCGGCTCGTACGGTGAAAGGGACGCGCGCGTTGGAAGGCGTGCTGGGCTTCGAGGAATTCCTGACCCGAGTGGAGGCGGACCGATTCGAGCGGGTGGTGAAAACACCGGAGTTGTTCGAGAAGTTTCTGCCCTATGCCATGGCCCTGGGTGTGGAGACGAATTGGGCGCGAGCGTTCGAGTCCATCGTGATGACCGCCCCGGCCTGGTACCAGGGAAGCGACCTCGCGCAGTTCAACACACGCGGCTTCACTAGCCGCATGGGGGACATGGCGTCCCGTACCGGTTCGACGATGACCTCAGCCCCGCGCAGTTCCGGCGGATCGGGATTCAGTGGAGGCGGCTCATCCGGCGGGGGCTTCGGCGGCGGAGGTGGCCGGGGCTTCTGAGCCGTCGACAGCAACCGCTCGTGCGGCTACCACGGATAGCCTGACCCGCCATCTGTCACGAGGTCAGCTTCTCCGCAAGAAAAATACCCGCCAGGATAAACGTGCCACAGATCGCCAGGAAGATGTAGAACAGGATCTGCGCAATCTCAGCGGCGCCTTGCGCAACACCGCCGAATCCCAATGCCCCGGCAGCCATGGCAATGATGAAAAAAATCGCCGCCCATTTCAAAAACATGGCACCCTCCCCTTACCTGGTGACCTTGTGCTCGCCGCTCACATTGGGCACGGGGACTCCGTAGAACTCATAGATAACGGTGGTCTGCGCCAAATCGCCGAAATCCGGCCAGTGGCTCTTGTCGAACCCCGGAGCCTGCTTCAAATCCCGCTTCGTCGCGTCGATGAGAATGTGGCTCTTATCCGTCGCCACCTGTAGCGCATCCCACGGAATCGCGAAGTATTTGTCCTTGATGCCCAGGAACCCGCCAAAATCGAGCACCGCATAATCGATGGCCCCGTCGTCCGGATTGATGACCAGATCCTTGATATCGCCCAGGTTTTTTCCATCCGTTCCCAACACATTCATCCCCATCAACTGGCTGGCCTTAAACACCCCGCTGCGATCTCGCGCATCGGCTTGGTGAACCAGGGCGACCGATAGGCATGTCACGAGAATGGCGATGGCGTACCGCATGGAGGCCTCCTTTCAAGAATCGCTCACAGTGCCTTCTGCGTATTGAACACCGGCGACGGAGGGAAGACACTTCTCGGAAACCCTAGTTTCCAAACACGGCACCCACCCTGACAGGAGATGGTTCAGCGGAAGATCATCCCAAAGAGGATGAGGCACACACCGACGAGGCCGCCGACCGAAGGCTTGTCGTAGCAACGGATCGGCGATTCCAGCAGAAATGCTCCTGACTACTGTGGGTTCACCTGAGGCGAATCAGGAACCAACGGGAACCGGTCTGCGCCGTTCATCCATGTCGATAAGATCGAACAGGGGGTGCTGCGTAAATTCAACCTGCTTCGCCAGCTCAGGGCTGAGCCTGCCCAAGAGCCGGGCCAAGGCACGATCAGGTTGAAGCCGCACCAAGCCATCGCTCCAGGCCTCGATCTCTTGAGAGGTGTGCAGCAGCGCCGTCGCCGTGACCCAGGCCAGAATGGCCTCATCGTCGTCGTTGGACAGCACCGCCTGTCGAAGGGCCTCCGGTTGCAATCCGGTGAAGGCGAGGAACCGACCGTCCAACGGCAAGCCGGGGCGAAGAAGGAACGGCACGTACGGTTCAGGTAAGAGCCCCTGCGCATGGAGCCGCACCTTGTCGATCAGCCGCGGCAGAATGACATAGCCGCCCAGACGCTCCCGTGGCGACCGAAGTCTATCCGACATGACTCACCGAGGCTTGCAAGACCATACTCTCCTCACCCGATCGTCCCCCACTCCGCCACCGATCGTCCGTTGAACGCGCGCTGATGGAGAGTGGGGATCGACGACCGCGCAACAGGCTAGACCGAGGACACCAGCACCTGCTCGATCGACCCGGCCACAGGATACAGTTCCGTCCTGGAAAATCCCGCAGCCGCAAACATCTGCTCGTATTCACGAAACGTGTAGGCGTCCCCTTCCGGTGTGGTGGCGAGCATGATCAAGCTAAATTCCGCGACCGGCGGCGGCGTCACACGGTCGTCGTGCGGGATGAATTCCAACGTGATGACCCGCCCGCCAGGCGCCAACGCCCGATGAACCTTGCGCAACAGCGCCTCGCAGGTCGGCACGGAAAAATGATGGAGAAAATTCGTGAGCAGGACGAGATCGTAGCCGGACCCTAAATCCTGCTGGAATGCATCGCCGGCGATCGTGTGATAGCGCGACTCGAGGCCGGACTTCTGGGCTAGCTCGCGGGCCACCGTCAATACGTTGGGCCAATCCAGGGCCGTCACTTCAGCCTCAGGACACCGGGCCGCAATCTCGATGCCGAACAGCCCGTGCCCGGCTGCAACATCCAATACCTTTTTTACGTTCGGCTGCGACTGTCGCACGAAGATGCCGATTTCCTCTGCCGGCTTGACCATCATCGGGATCATCGAGCGCGCGAAATCGACCCAGAGCGGATGCTCCGGCGTGACCGTGCCGGCGTCGCCCACCACGGTTCCTCCTTTACGTACCGCCTCGGTCAAGTTGTCGAAGGCAGCGATGAACTTCGGCGCATGCAAAAACCCGAGGACCGACCCCATGTAGGCAGGCGACCGCCGGTCGAGAAACACCTGACTGTCCGGCGTCAATTTGTACCGATCGCCTTCTTTGGTGAGGAAGCCTTGGATGGTGAGGTAATCTGCCAGGATGCGCACGCCGCGCTGGGCTGCGCCGCAACGCTCGGCGAGGGCCGGCACCTGGTCATGCCCCAATCCGATGGCGGTGAAGAGATCCAACTCGACAGCGGCCTTGAGCGCCTGTGAACGCTGGTACGCATTCGCGGTTTGGAAGAACAACTGCGGGGTCGGCCCACCGGCCGGCTCGGGTTTCAACATCGGCAACACTCCTCGGTTCGATGGTGAAGGCCATACGACGGATCGGCATGGGCGAATTGTAATCCTTTGCGCGGATTGATGCGAGGGCAGGACAGGAGCGCGTCGGCTGACAGGATTCACGGCGAGGCGAGAGCACGAACCGGGGCAGCGGGCATGTCCCTCAATGAACCATCGGCTTGTGCGTCAGCTTCACCTCAGTGCCGGCAGGGAACGCCGGGCCCAATCGAATGTGCCGCGAAGGCCCTCGCAGCGTGACGCGCATCACATGGCCGTCCCACTGCCACGTGATGGTTCCTCCGGGAATGGCCAGGTTCGACACGGCCATCGGCTGCGCAAGCCAGGCCGGAGTGATGCCTGCCCCGATCACCACTGAGGGCACTGCCGCCGTCTCATCGACGTAGGCCAGCATGTCCTGCTGCAGCAACAGTAGCAACGCCGCCGTTTCATAGTCCGGCGTAACGGCCAGCTCATTGTGCCAGCCCCTCGCATATTGCCATCCGTCCGCCAACTCATCCGTGATCGACCTTGCGCTGTCCCAGGTATATAACCCGGGAGAGGCCTGTCGGCTCCACGCGTGATGGAGCGTGCTCCACACCACCTCCGGCCGCCCCGAGCGCAAGGCCTGATGGGCCTGTGCCAATTGGCCCGTAACCGTGCCCCGCTCCTCCGTGGGACGATAGGTCACCATCGGCTGGCCCAACTGATGCTTCCGGAGAGCGGACCCGACCAACGAACGCAGTCCCGTCGGTGACGCGCCGCCGTCCTGAGTCCCATCGGGAAACTGCCGCATCCAACTTTCTTGGAGACTCTGTGCCTCCGTTCGCCAACGCGCCGCATAGTGGCGCTTCCCGAGTCGTTCAGCAAACTCGGCGGCAGCCAGGAGGCCGCGATAACTCACGGCGTTCACATAGCGTACCGGCCAGTCCTCGCCGACCCGCCCGACAATCACCCCGTCGCGGGCCGGTTGAGCCAGCACCGCCGTCCTGGTCTGGCGAAGATGCTGGAAGTCATGCGGAGCCGGCACCGTGTAGGATTCCACAATGGGCGAGCGGGCCTCCATCATCTCCTCGATTCGCCCGACCTTTCGCAGCAGATGCGGCCATAACCAGTCGTCGTGCACCGGATCGGCAATATAGCCGGCGGACTCGGTGAGCGCCCAAATCGCCAGGCCCGGCGCGTCGGCTTCCGGCCCTGATCCTCCCGCGAAATCATGCGTCGCCAAAAACTGCGAGAGCACCCGGCCGACTTTGGGATCTCCGGCACGGGCCAGCGCCGCCGTGATATAGGCCCCCTGCCGATGCCAGGCGCGATAGAACAGGGCCGGATCGCCGGGTCGCGTTTCATCATCGACCAGGCTCATCATCAGATGGCTGATTTGGGCATTCATGGACGCCTGCATACGCGGGTCGGGCAACGCCAGACGCGCGCGTTTCGGCGCATCCCTGTACGAGCGCTCCATTTCCACAGGCGGCTGCAGATCGGAAAGGACCAGACGAATCTCCTCGCCGGCTTTGGCTGACGACGCCGCGAATGCGATCCGCGCATAACCCCACCCGGCTTCCCCGCTCCAGGACGTGGCCGTCGATTGCGCAGTCATCCAGCCCGGCTGATTCTCGTCCCCCAACGTAATGGCCGCAGGAGCGGGGGTGGCACTCAGTGCCCACCGATGATTCACCGTGAGCTGTCCCGCATCCTGGCTCAGTGCGGTGACCGGTCCTCCAGCAGGCCCCACGCTTCGAATCACAATCACCGGCACGTGTGGCGTCTCGTTCTTCAATCGAAGCTCCCAACGAGTCGCATCCAGCCTGGACCAGGTGGCGTGATAGTACGGCGTCTTCGTCACGATGGCAGGAATGGTCGCATGGGTGGCCGGCCCGAATTCCTGCGTGATCACGTTGAGCGGCACAGTCTGACTGATCACCACCGGCAACCCCTTGGCATCGCAGAACCACAGCGACACGCCGAAGCTCGGTGTCTGCGGGCTAAAGTCCCCGCCCGGTTCATGGTAGGCCGTGCCGCCCTCCGGCGCTCCTGGGACCGCAAGCGGCACATGACCGACCGATCGCGGCCAGGGGCGCGCCGGGTCCTGCTCCATCATCGTCGTCATCAATTCGCGCTGCGGGGTGAACTGTGTGGCCGAATGAGCGGCGGCTTGAAATTGTTGCCAGTTGTTGAACGCGACACAACAGAGCAGCAGCGCCGTGAGACTCAGCACGATCCGACGGCCAGGCCCGACGGCGCCGAATGCCGCCACCGCGAGCAGCAGTGGCAGAAAATTCAAACTGTAGACAAAGGTCTCTTCGCCGTAGAGGAGATGCAGCACGAATTCAAACAGCAGCAAGCCGCCAAGAACCAGTCGAAACCGCACTTGTCGATCCGACACTAGAAATCGCCACAGCCCGTTCAGGAGCAACAGGGACCAGAGGACGACGGCCACACGCCCAAGCCAGCCGGCCGAACCGGGTGAGGAAAACTGGAAGGTCAGCCGATCCGCCAGGCGGAAGGCGTCCGCCTTCGATTGCGCGTAAGCGTCATCTTTCACAAAGCGGACCGTCGGCGCGACGAGGCTGTGAAATACGAAGGAGGAGACAATATTGGAGATCCCCCCGGACTGCGGGTGATTGATAAACGAGGTCTCCGCGCGGTGGCCGATGAAAAATTCCGACGAGGGAAAGATGAATTTCTGAACACCCCAGAGCAGCACCACCAGACAAAGCGCATTCACGGAGAGCTGGACCGCCTGCTTCCAAGGCCATCGGGCCAGACTGACGAGCAGGCCGGCCACCCAATTGGTCACGGTGAAACTGAGCGTCAATGCGCTGGCGACCACGTAGGCACCGGCGCCGAACGTCCGCTGCTCGGCACTGAGCAGCAGCACCAGTGCCAGCATGATCGACAACGAGCCCCAGGAATAGGAGTTGGGGATCGGAAGCCAAAACAAGGCTGCTGCGCTACAGAGGCCGAGCAGCGTGAACAAGATCGCATCGATGAAGCGACAGCCCAGCAGACGAAACAGGAGGTACAGCGTGCCGCCCCAGAGTCCGGCGACCAGGCCGCTGACCAACAACACGGCGCGTAACGGGCTGACCGAGAGGCCGTGCTTCACCAGATAGACCGGTACAAACGTGATTAAGGAGAACAGGGGATGCACCGACGTGCGGTAATGATCGTCATGCACGCGGGTCATGTTCGAGATTTCGCGAAGCGTGTCGGCCTCGAACCAGAAATCCATCGACTGAAAGAGAAACGATGGGAGCGCACGGGCGATGAAAAGACACGCAACCGTCACCGCCAGACCGAAGAGCACGGCCATCAGCCAATCCATTCGATTGAGACCCGAATGGCTGGAGGGAGGCGTAGGTCCCGGCAGCTCCGGAATGTCCAGTTCATAGTCGTGCGCGGCCATCTTCGCTCGAGGACGTGTGTGCAGAGAATGAGTGGCCCTTACCAGATCCATACCGGCTCGGCATCCTGGGTAAACAAGACTTCCCTTCGCGCCTTCATAATGCGCGAGCGGAGAAGTGAACGATGTCAGCAGAAACAACGGAAAGGCCCGTGATCGCAGGAACTCTCGATGAGACGCAGGGTGTAGGACGTACGCGCAGGGGGGACGGTCTCATCTCGCGCCGCCGAATGGACGGCGTATGTCCTGTCGGCTGCACAGCAGCGAATGTATTCCTAGCAGACTGACTACTGCAGATCAACCTTTCATACCTCAGGCTACCGGGCGAAACGTTTTTGTGTCGGCGAGGAACACTCTGATGGACGCATCGTTCCACAATCAGACACATGGCCGAACGGCTGAGGCAATTAGAGTACGGCCACGTGCACAATGGGAATAGGGAGGTGAAACAACAGAGTCCATCTCCTCTGATATAAAGGCCGCGACACGATACTCATGTCACCACGACGCACCGTATCAACGAACCCCTACCTTGTACTTTGAATATTGATCCGATAGCATCCATCGCGCCTGCAGTTGAGGCGCTGTGCCTCCCTGCTCATGTGCAACCTCACTGAGCACACGAAGGTTCGCGGGAGCCGAGCCGGAATTCAAACGACTGGCCGGGCAAACGCCAGCGATCCCAGTGCAGGACGACTGGGATCAGGCTGCGGAGTGTCGAGAAACCGGATAACTCCACAACACAACGACATGTTCAATCGCAAAGGAGGGGCACCATGCTGAAACCTGCAATAGCAAGCGTCCTCATCGGCATCCTGTGCGCCATCGGCATGGCGCGTCCGGCGCAAGCGCTGGAATACCTCAAAGACGAAGCGGGCCAGCACTTCGGCTACTCGCCGGCCGTGCTGACGAAAGGCGGTACCATCGTGTGGATGGGCGGGCAATTTGCTTTGAAGGACGACCAGGGCAACTCGATCGCAGAGGATGTTGAAGCGCAGACGAGACACATTTTCAAATTGATGGACGAGACCCTCCGTAAACTCGGCGGCACGCTCCAGAAGAACCTTGTACTGATGACCGTCACCATGAATGATCCGCGGTACGGCGACACGTTTTTCAAGGTGCGCAAGGAAGTGTTTCCCGACGGCAACTACCCGGCCAGTCAAGCGCTGACCATCTCGAACTTCGCCATTCCGGGGATGAAGATCGAAATTCAAGGTATGGCGGTCTTGAATGACGACTGCTCCACGGAACGGCCATGCCTCAAGAAGTAGCCCATTGCGGGACAGCCACCGTCCGACTGGCAGACCATGCTAGACCGGGGTGCCGGTAGCAAACACCGGAAACGCTTGAACTCAAGACAGCGACGTCAAGGATCTTGGGGTTGGCACACACCACTGAATGGGTCGGGGCAGTCTTCGGGGATGTGTTCCTCGGGAAAGTGTTCTCGAATGCGATCCTATTGATCGTCGCGCAGACGCACCATACGGACGCATGACAGGATCTTCTCTTATGGAGACCACCATTTTGAACGAGGTTCTAGTGTGCCTGCCAGGCATCTTGCGCGATCAACACCAGCAGCGAGAGACACAGGACCGCCAGCGCGGCAAGACCGGAGACGAGGACTGAGCAGGCCGCATACTGCCTGAACCGTTCCCGACGCATATGGGGGAATCGCATGAGACAGTACGTCGTGACCGACGCCCCCATCCCGACAATCGCGATCAGCACCCGTGCCACGTCCATCGTATCTCCGTAGGTAGAACACTGGTGCCACCCTACGCGCGAACAGGAAAGCCGTCAAGAAACGCGGCGAAAGCCGACCGTTGTGTCTTGCCCAGGCGATGTGATGAGATCGACCCATGCCCGCTGTTCCCACCATCCGCACCGAACGACTGCGTCTCCGGCCATTTCAGACGACGGATGCAGAGGCGGTGCATCACCTGGCTGGAGCCAAAGAGGTGGCCGCCGGCACCTTCCTCCCGCACCCGATGGATCGACAAGCGGCTCACGACTGGATCGCGGAACGTCAGAAGGACGCGTCGGCAGGAACGAGCGTGACATTTGCCGTCACCCTCGCAGAGAGCGGGGACGTCATCGGCTCAATCAGCCTGGAGATCCTCGCCGAACATGAACAGGGACGGTTGAGTTATTGGCTGGGCCAGGCCTATTGGAATCGTGGCTTCGGCACTGAGGTCGTCACGGCGCTTCTGGAGTACGGCTTCAACAGCCTGACGCTGCATCGCCTGTACGCGCCGCACTTCCATACCAACCCGGCTTCGGGGCGAGTGTTACAAAAGGTGGGCATGACGCACGAGGGCCGCCTGCGCGAACACTATCTTCGCTTCCGGCAACGGATCGACGTGGAGCTCTACGGCATGTTGCGACAGGAGTTTATCGCCCGCCGATCGGCGGCCGTCGGCGCGACGACGCCACCAGCGCCGTGACTTCTTCCGCGGCTCGCAGTCCGCTTTCGACGGCCCCGTTCATGTAGCCTTGCCAGTGCAGACTGGTATGCTCGCCGGCAAAGAGAATGCGTCCATGCGGCCTGGCCAGCCAGGCTCGCTGCTCCGGATCATACCCCGGCTGAAACACCGCATACCCGCCCCGCACGAATGGATCGTCTTCCCATGACACGTGACGCGCCGCGCGCAGAACGGCCTTCGTCGACCCCAACCACTTCAGCTGTGCCGCCACGGCCTCGGCCCCACCTCGGGCGATGAGCTGCTTCGTGTCACGACTTGCCGAGCCGCCCGCAAGCAACGTCAAGATGCCGGCCCCTCCACGCTGCTCTTCGTTTCCGTCCCATATGGCGCCGATGGGCAACTCGGTGCCATACGCCAGAGCCCGGCCTGGCCGACGCCAAAATCGCCGATCAAACTGCAGGAGCGTCTTCGTTGCCGGTCCGTATCGCAGATCTCGAAAGGCGTGGCGCTGCAGCACCGGCAATGACAGCGTGAAGGCAATACGCCGCACCATGGTGGCAGGCAACGCCATCACCAGCGCATCGGCACTCATCTCACCTTGCCCATCCTGTCCGCGCAAGGTCAGACGCACCTTGCCTCGTCGCTGTGCCACAGCGAGCAATCTGGTCTGGAGTAACACCGGCTCTGACAGCCTCCCGGCGAGCGCGGTGGCGAAACGATCGTTGCCGCCCCGAATGCGGTAGAACCGATCCCATGCGGACGACTCGGTAGCCAACTGATCGACGAGCGCGAGCAACGACAGGTTCGCAGGATCGGCGAGAAAAAATCCGCGCAACCCGGTCAGCCTCGCGCGCGTCCGTCGATCAGCCCGGATCTCAGCCAACCACTCTTCGACAGAACAGTCCGCCAACTGCCGTGCAATCGGACCATCCCAACGCTTCTCACTCACGCGATAGGCCCGCACCCAGGGTTCGGCCACTCGCGCCAATGCCGCCCACAGTCCCCCGCCAGAGGAACCCGACTCGATCACAGGAGCACGAGTCCCTCGTCGGACATAGGCAAATCCGCCTCGCAGAATCGGGACAAGAGTCACCCCCACATCCTTCGCCAATCGGCGAATCGCCTCCTGGTCCGGATCGATCAAATCCGCTCCGGCTTCAGCATGTTGACCGTTGCAAAAGCCGTCCCGCATCGTCCACACACGACCCCCGACGCGGTCACGCGCCTCCACCACCGTCACCTGCGCACCGCGCCGGCTCAGTTCATAGGCGGCGGTCAGTCCGGCAAGGCCTGCCCCCGCCACGATCACCGACGTGCCGCGCAATGATGCCCTGTTTCCCATGATTCTTGACGATACGCGATTCTGCAACCGGGAGATAGTGCGATGTGCGCGTGGGGACCTGGAGAGGTGGAGAACTGTGACCGTCGAAGGCCGCAACCCATTGTGATGATAGCTATTCCATTGCTTGATCCCACGTACCAGAATCGTTAGGCTACGGCCTTTGAACGAGGAGGATGAGCATGGATGCAGATCGACCGAACAGCCCTTCCTCCCCTGATAGCCCCATGCCTGAACCGGCTGCGGATTCCACCGCTGCCGACGAGCGGAGCTTTCGTATCAGACTCGCGGTTTTCGTGTGTGTGGTCATCGCAGCAGTGATCGGCGCGTTCGTGGGGTATCCGACCTGGCAGGAATACGTCTCGCAGCAAGAAGCCAAACTCGAATTGCGTGCCTACGTCGATGCCCGCGCGCAGGGACCAACGACTTTGAAGGAAGGCGTGCCGCCTCGAGTCCGGGAGACGATCCAGAACATCGGACGGACGCCGGCGTACAACGATGCCGTCCAGGCCGCCATCACCGTGGCCGACTACCCGCTGACCAAACACTTCGAGCGAGTCGCCTGCCCCGACAGTCAACAACCAGACAAACGAAGGTGGTTCGTCGGCAAGTTGTCGCGACCGGAAACAGTCCGCGAAACGCCGTTTACTGCCGAGGAGATCACCGCCATACGAACGACCAGGTCGGCGCTCTATTTCCATGGAACGGTCTGTTACCGGGATATCTTCCACGAACCGCACCGCACCGACTTTTGTATGTTTTGGAAATGGGATGCAGGGCGCGTGAGTCCCTCGATCTCCTGCGAGCAAGGAAACAAGGCGGACTAGGGAGCGAACAGGGCGAAAAAGTAGGATTAGGATAAAAACGGAACATCACAGCACAAACACATGGTCGACAAGGTAGCGGCCCCCCTGCTGCACCAGAACCATCTCTGCGACATACTCGCCGGGCGAATTGGTGAATTGCTGCTTCCACACAATAGCGATGGAGCCGGGCCGACGGAACACCGCGACCGGCGTCCGCGCGCCGAATGTGCCCATTTCAGTTTGATACTGCCGACACACCCGCTCGAGATAGTCTTTCGTGACGATGGCTTTGAGCCGTTCAGTAAAGTCCCGCACATGGCGGGCATGGTCGATAGCTGTTGATGCCTCCATCAGATTGTCCATGATCGGATCAGCAATGGCCAGAATTTCCGCCTCGGACTTCTTCTCTAGATCCATCTCATTCCCTCACACATGTTCGAAACGTTGGCAGCAGGGCAAAGATACGCAGGGGACAGGGGAGGAATCAATTAGGGGATATCTCGAGGGAAGAAAATAAGCCGTCGAAAGCCCTTTGCTGAGGTTAAGATTTGCCTCAAAAGGGAACACCTTCATCTCGATCTGGAGGGAGCTTATGCATCCAGCCCGGCAAACCGGATCAGAACGCATTCATCGAACGGTTCAAAGGACGTTTCGAAGATCGTGTAGTGCTCCCCTGAAATCAAGCCACCTGGGTTACTTGTGAACCCCGGGCGACCAATCGATGGATGGCGTTCGTAGTGAGTATGCTGAGCCGCAAAAATTCGTAGACTAAGGCGACGCGAACGCATAGACCTACGGTTGGAAGTGGCGGGGTAATGCTCTGGTTAAAATAGAAAATGTACTGCAGAGCTGGCCGCAAGACAAAGGGCGCTGCAAGCACGAGCAGATCAACAAGCAAAAACCGAAAATCGGACATATTCCCCTCGACAACGATATTCTGCGGGAAACCTTGAAGCGAATCGATTTTTGACCGCAAGACAGCTGACGACCAAGCGCAGCGCTACCAACTGTGCAGAAACGACGGACGTGCATAGAACTTGCCGGCACCCTGGCCCGTCCGCACCGGCCTACCGCTGTGGGGGAGCGATGCCGACGGACCGCCCCTGCCACGGACTACAACGGCCCTGCGAATCTACGCTCCATATCGATCAGGGTCTGCATACAGAACTACTTTTAAATGCACTTTCGTCAAGTTGGCACAAAATATTGGCAAAATGATCGGGCTGCAAGAAATCTTCGTGATACTCAGGTGCAAACCCATGATTCAAGACTCTTCGCTGCGACAAGTAGGTGTGAATACGATCCCGCAAATTGGCTCTGGCCCACAAGACATTGAGTGGTCTAAAGGGCGACGTAGCGCGGGAAAAATACTCAACGAGGGAGCGCTTGGGCTGCGGGGCAGATGAAGTTCCATAAAAATCTTCCAGCGCTTTTGCCCATCCCAAACGCCCTTCTGCGGGGCCGGTTTCCTGCTCTAGAAATGTATCAATCCAGGCAAGCAATGTCCCGCGAGGCAAGAAGACTGCCCAACCGTTCAATGGTATCTGCCGGCTTTCATCACGCTTGTTCAAAGCAAACAGCCAGAAATGCGTCTGCTCATGCCTTTCAAGATATGGCATAAGTAGTTGCTCTGCCTCATTGATTGAGCATGCGGGTGCTAAAAATACAACTCGTGTGATGGGCAAACTTCTATTGGAGGCGGACGCATGAGTATCATTCATGACGTCCAAGAGCCTATTAACAACCATTGCTCCCATACTGTGACCAACCAGGGTTATGTCTACCTCGGTGCTGCTATTGGACCAGCAGTATCTCCGGCCATCCACAGCACGACTTTGGATTCGCCCACAAGCCTCGTCAACCACAACCCGTGCTTGTAAAGCTTCCATGAGAGTTCTGGCCGCGCCCTTAAATCCGGGGCTGATCGCAGGAGTACGGACACTAGTTGCGTCATCCACACGCTTCTTCATAATTCCCCACGCTGGACTTCCAATGCCTTCGGCAAAAGGAAGAAACGCCATTCCTAAACCGTAAGCGGGAAGGTTGAGGAGAGTGTCTCCTACGATCCCTAACCAAGGATCCCCCTCCTCATAGGCTCCTGAAATTCCATGCCAAGCTGTTTGGCCTTGGTGAAGAATGGCCGTTGGCACACTCATGGCACTTGCCAGTATTCGATTTCCTAGCACGATTGGAAATGTGCTGGTCGCCAGCGAAGCATTGTGCTTACCAAACCGATACCTGAACAGATCATCTGCAATGGAGTCTGGAAAATCAGAATCCCAGTTGATGAACATCGGGTAATAGCAACTCTTGTTCAGCACTCCCTGTTGTTGGTAAGAACCCACTACGTCAGATGGCGCAGAGATGGGGCTCGGCATAAGATCGGTCACGTGCTTTGAACTCGAATCGTAACCGTTCATCCCACCATGTACGATAATCAGCAGATGAAGACGTCCGTCACACTCGCGTGACGGCGCCGCGGATAATGACCTGACATGGGCGTCGATACCGCTGATAATTGTTCGCTCAATATGCTGCTGCACCTCCGCCACCTGCAGCAGAATGCGATTTGTATCGATCTTGTCCGATGGCTTACTAAACGCCTCCTGCCGAGTTGGGGACGCGATCGCGGCACCGTCTTTATGTATGACAAGCTGGTGATGCTGGTAATCATAGGCCGTCCGCTGCTGAAGGGAGGCACAGCCCCAAACTCCCAACAACCATACGGCTAATAGAGCTCTCTGGATACAATGGCTCAAACACCGCTTGCTTCCATTCATCATTTCTTTACCTTTTGAACAATTCACAACTGCCATACCAAGCGGGATTTCCAGGCACACTACCCGCATTAGCCAGCTTGTCGATAGACTCACAATCCAATGATTCACGCTAGGGACGAGAGCGGGGGAGATTCAAGGATGCACCTGTAAGGTCCCTCTGCAGGCATGAACGGTGCCTACATTTGGAACAACATATACCGCCGTGATCCAGACCTGGCCGTCTCGAAGCGAAGGCCTACTTCACATCGACTGTCCGAATGATAGGGCTAGGATTCAAATTATTGCTTCGAGGGACAACCAAAATAGAAACTTTTTTTGTGCTCCCTGGGAAAGACATAATTTTCTCCTCAGACGAAGTGGCATTGGGCTGCATGGGGAGTGGCGTAAACTTAACTTTCTCAAAATCATCCACTTTCGCAGCCTCACTTGGGAGGACTTTATAGTCAAGTTCGATGGGATCAAAACTAGGAGGCGCAAACTCGAATTTTATCCTTACGGCCGTCTGCCCCTCGCCAGAGGCTGCTTCGATGATCGGGGAGACACTCGTGATGGTCCCGTCACCATCCAAGATTTTGCCGAGTGCCTGGCCTCGACACAAGAATGCCTTCGCCTTCTCAGCTGACGGCAAATCCAGTGTCACATGGAAAGTTGCTACAGAGTTCTGCGCTACGGAATTGCCATGGACCGTGACATCAATGGGATAGGAGGCCCTCGCGAGTTCAACCGGAATACTCAGATCGGTTACTGCTTCATAGTGCGTTCCCGCCAATGCTGTTCCATCTACAGTCTTCGCTGTGAGATTAAATGGTGTGCGAGGCTTAGGCAGGACATTGACGGTAAAGCGGGCTTTCTTAGCCCCAGCCGGCCCTTCATGCAACCCTATGTCACTGACAGATACAGCTGGCATCTCTAGACTACCTTGGCACACACCGGCGGCGAGGCTATCCCACAGAGCTGGATCAAATTTCTGAACAAAGGCTGGCATCTGCCACGAAGACAGCTCTTCCCTGACGCCTTCGATCACATTTTTCCATGCCGCAACCCACTCGGAATACCGTGGATCTGAAGTCTGATTTAATACGTTCCATCGCTGAGCGTTGATGTAGGCCTGCACATCGGCAAACAATCGTTCACCGTTCGGATCTCCCTGCTTCTTGCTTTTTGCAAACTGAATAATGCGCCGCGTCGTATGATAAGAGGTTTCTTTTATTTGCATTACTAGGAGAGACGGCTGAGCCTTACCCACTTCAGGGATGGAATTAATAAAGCCAGCCTTTGCATCATCGCGGATGGCCTTTTTTGCTCGGTCAACGTGTATGGCCTCTTTGATGCTGTCAAATGCAGCATCAATTCGTTCATCCGTCAGCTTTCTTGAGTCAGAGCTGGAGGTGGTGACTTCGCTAATTACCTTAGAATGTTCGGAGAAATGGTCCACCAGTTCCTGAAAAGTACCCAGGGAGCCATTACTTCTCGCCACGCGGATCCCCATATGTGTTTTTTGGACGTAAGCATTACTTTCAAATCGATTAGGCCATACCATCGCCACATTCAATCTACAGTTTCCGTTTGTTTTATCTGAGTGGTCCCAATACTCAACGTCCTCATTGCCCAATAGTCCAAATAGAATCGTCAGTTTTCTTGGCTTAATTGCGGCACAGTCAATAATTTCCATACCGTCTGATCCAAGGGAGGAAAACGGAATAGTAGTTTGGCTCTGTACTGGAGAAAGGGCAGCCATTGGAGAATAGCTATAGTCCGCTAATCCAACCGGATTGTCTGGGCTCGGAGTTGAGAATATAGTTTCAGCAATGAACTGAGGAGCATGAACTATCGCACCAATGAGCCCATAGATTGGTGCCGATTCTTTCTCAATTTTTCTCGAGCTCTTATCCGTGCCAATACCGAACCAATTAAATGGATACAAATAATACTGCCAGTTGGGATAGGGCACGCTTCGATAGCGGCTTTCCCCTTTTAGGGTTACCAGCTGACCTTCACGAAGTTGTAGTCTTGAGTAGTGGGTCTCTCGTTGACTACCCTGCGAAATACTCCCGTCAGGAGACAGGACGTATGTGTGCTCAAACTCGATCTTGTCCTTATTTTGAGAAATAAAGGCGGCAACAGTCGCTGCGGCAGCACCAGCTAGCGCTGAATATTGTGGCCCCGCCGCAGAAGCGGTCCCAGCTAATCCTTCAACCAACTTGATCGACTGGGCATTATCATTCTTCGATAAAACAACTACCTTCAATGTGACATAGACATCTAACAGATCCTCTCCCATTGTCACTGGGCCAAGAAGCGGGAAATTCGTGATGGGAAGCCTGGAATTGGGTGCCATCCCTTCTTTAATCAAGACCACTTGACGGAGAGTTTTCTCACCCTCCGTCGGGCGAGGGTTCTTCCCCATCCATGTTTCTGAATACACGATGACATATGGATCAACCGCTTGAAGGTAGCGGAGAAACCCAAAATCCAACGTAACTGAGAAATAATCCCCAGCATGAATCGGCTCTCCGAGTTCCTCTCTTTTTAGAGACGGAGTCAGCCTGCCCGATGAGGGCTCAACGAAAAACACATAATTAGAGCCCGAAATCGTAGATTGAAGCGTGCTCAATCCTGCTATGGTGTTGGGAACAGAGGAGCAACCAGAAAGACCGAAAATAGAAAGCACTAATCCAAGAATCACGAACAGCATGGCATCAGCTCCTTTGATCGTGCTTCCCAATCAGGTTTGGCAACAAGGTTTCTATCGTCACCTGGAGCCATAACCACGTGTTCATACAACACATCCCCTGCAAGGATGAATAAATTTAGGGCGGCCTATATTCGTGCCATTTGCGCTTTTGGCGCACACCTTGTAGTCCATGTACATACGTTTTCGCAATACGTACAAATGGCCCTACTAGCTCACGTAAATACCAGCATTTCCAATTCTTTGGTGGATGGCTACGGACCTACTAGACTACCCACCGACGACAGCACTGGGCACGTATGCAGCACATTTAGCTATGCGTACTCGACGCGAAAATGGCTGCACATGGCTCGGAGAATGGATGTCCAACGGAAGGTGACTTGGAGTGGGGATATTTTGACTTCCAACCGCAGGAAACGCTCGACAACGATACAGCTTCTCCCCTCTGGAGGAAAAACAACAGCGTAATGAGGAACGGTCACTATCCGGGCAGAGTCTCGGCGGCTGGGTCGCGCAAGAGATAGGTGCGGATTTTAGGAGGTACGAACGCCCGAGCCGAGCTGCAGCTGTCCCACAGCTCGGCCGGAGCCTACACGCTCATTCTCAAACATCAACGATCGAACGGATCAGCTTCCTGCACCCGGTTTCAGGGGATAGACGTCGATCACGCGTCCGGCTTCGTTCAACTCCGCCCGTACCTTGGCTCCATCCTGAATGCTCGCAGGAAGGTCCTGCTTGTCGAGCTGAAACTTGCGCTCCCCCTGGGCGGTCTTCAGCGTGATCTCGTGCTGTAACTTGCCGATGGAGAGCACCTCGCCGACCACGAACCTGTGCCTCCCTTCCGTACCCTGCGGATGGACTTCCAGCACCATGTTATTCTCGTCGATCACCACGGTGACTTCGTCCCCCGCCTTCGGCATGGCATGTCCATGCCGCTCGGAACGATTTTCGTTCAGCTGGTAGGTCGTACCGTTCGGCACCTTCACGACCAGCTGCCCACCCTTCTCCATTACCACTCCCTGCAACTCTTGATGGTGGCTCATCGCGGCATTCTGTCCCGCCTGGGCCGGCTGGCCGAGCAGCCCCATACACGCACACATGGCCAATACCTGAAGATATCGTGCTCGCATAGGATTTCCCTCCTGTCTATGGCCTGCATGGAGAACCCATCCCTCCACCAGTGCCTCTACAGACGAGCGTAATCCTCCAGCGCAGGGAACAGGACTGGCAGAAACCCTGGAATGAAGCAGCGGGTCAGCAAGCGTGGATTGCTCTACGGTGTGACGTCCAGGGTCGAAGCCACAATGAAGGGCTGGTCCTGGCGCGTCAGCCAGGTGGCATGCCGATCGGTGCTGTGGGCCAAAACCGCGGCAGTGAACCAGGCCTGCTTCCGGTCCGGACTCACGGAGAAGACAAGCAGGCCTGGTCGCTTCGGAGGCGTGCCCAGTGCCGGGCCGGTTGCGTCGCGTCGCCCAGACTCTGGATCACAGAGGGCAGCCGCTGACCTTCTCGGATGAAGAGAGAATCGGCGTGATTCGTCTGAGTAGCAGCATAGGCCACTGCCAGCATACCGAACCTTGTCATGGGTGCGAGGCAATAAGGGGAAGGTGGACCAGTCTGGTTACCGGCCAGCGCGTTTCAGGTATAGTGTGTAGCTGTCGCGAGTAGACGAGATGATGTGAGCCACACGAAGAACCATCGCTCACAATCGTACCGAAGAACCAGCCGGCAAGGCTGTTGAGCCTCTGCAAAAAAGTGAACGCATACGCGGGAGATCTCCGGATGAAGACATTACAGGTCGGTGATGCCGGTCAACCAGTCAAACGACTGCAGCGGAAACTGCTCAGCCTGGGCTTTCCACCCGGCACGATTGATGGTGAGTTCGGATATGGAACCGAAGCCGCGGTCCTGGCCTTTCAACGGAGCACCGGCCTCCTGGCTGACGGAATAGCCGGCCCACGAACGCTCACTGCCCTGGGCCTTTCCGATGATGACTCCCTTCCAACCGCCATCCCGCTGTTTACGATCACCGTCGTCTCACAGATGTTTCCCGTCACGCCGATGAGGAACATCAAAACAAATTTGCCTCCGGTCCTCAATGCCCTCGTACAAGCCGACCTGGTGGACAGTCCTATGGTGTTGACGGCGTTGGCGACCATACGCGCAGAAACTGAGAGTTTCGAACCCATCGCGGAATACCCCTCTCGTTTTAATTCATCCCCCAACGGGCATCTCTTTGACCTCTACGACCATCGTACAGACCTGGGGAATCAAGGCCCACCGGACGGTGAGCGCTTTCGAGGCAGGGGGTACATTCAGCTCACGGGGCGATTCAACTACGGGAGGTATGGCGCCGCGATCGGGCTGGGCAGTTCCCTGGTGACCAAGCCGGATCGAGCCTCGGATCCGCAGATTGCGGCAAGACTGTTGGCCGCCTTCCTGAAAGACAAGGAGCGGCCGATCAAAGAAGCACTCTTGGGAGATGATCTCGCAGCCGCACGTCGGTTGGTGAATGGTGGTGCGCATGGCCTGGAACGGTTCCGTGAGGCCTACACGACCGGGCTCCAATCGATTTCCTGAAGAGGACCTCTCAAGACAATACCCTTGATCATCCGAACGTTGCCTTCCCTCCGGGACACAACCGAACCGGGGCAACGGCTTCTGCGACGACCAACCTCATCCGCCGAGAATCCCCACTACCACCCGGAGCCGCACGCCTACTCGACAAACCCGCCCCTCGCTTCCCGAACATATATAGGCCCGCCCCAGCAGTGTTGGCTTGGCTCGCTGTGGTATCCTGAACTGGTCACGACACGGGAGGTTTCACCATGTGCCTCTCAGGTAGAGTGCTGACTTCCGCCGCGATTCTCTCCTTCTGGTTCTCCGGTTCCGCAGTGCTGACATCCTCGACCCTCGCAGCCACTACCATCTACAGTTACACCACTGACGAGGGTGTCCCGACCTTCACCAATGAACTCGAATCGGTGCCGGAGAAGTACCGCGACCAGCTCACGCAGCAGGACTTCGACCAGCAGGTAGCGCGGAACACACCACCACCCGCCGTTGCCGCCGATCCCCCGACGCGCTCGGCGGATGCGCGTACCGTGAACGCCAGCGGCGAGTACCGGATGGGCGACCATGACAGTCGCGCCGATGCGATCCGCCTGGCACTGGAGGCGGCCAAGAAAGACGCGCTGGAGCAGGTGGCGACCTATATCGAGCGCATCACCGACGTACGAGACCTCAACGTCACGCGGGATGATATCCGTAGCTACACAGCCGGCATCGTGAAGGTGGTGGATCAGACGGTCACCACGAGGCTGGAACAGGACCAGGTCATCATGCGCGTGGACCTGACGGCGGAGATCGACCCGCATGACGTGGTGCAGGCGATTACCGCACTCCGTGAGAATGACCAGGCTCGCCAGGAACTGATGGCGCTCCGCGCCGAGACCGATCGACTACAAGAACAGGTCGATGCCACCAACCGCGCTCTGGCCGCAGCGTCCACGCCGAGCGACATCCAGCTCTACCAGGATCAGCGACAGGACATGCTCGACCAGTTGCAGGCCAACGCCATGCTCTCACAGGTCTGGACCAGCTGGACGTATCCGACACTGGGTGTCTACTCCTATCCCTGGTTCGGCGCCCCCGGCATCACCGGGCTGTTGCTGCACGTGCACCGTCTCTCTCCGCAGCATCGCCACCTTCCACTCGCGCAACGGACGATCACCGCTTACAACCACTCCGTGCCACCGACGTTGTCGCCGACCTTGGTGCCGCAGGCGTCCCATCCATCACTGCTGATGCCGCCTGTTCCGTCCATACACTCGCGTCAGGCTCCACCACTCTTGAACAGCCAGGGGCAACAGGCCAAGGTGGGTGACGTGGTGGTGATCCCGACGCCCAGATCCGTGCCTGCCACTCCGCACTACACGCCGCAGCCGCCGCCGTACCAGCTTCATCCCAATCATTTCTGGCGCCCCAGCCCGCCGAACATTCAGAGTTCCCCCTCGCCCGCACGGCCGGGCCCATCGGTCAGCCTGGCGCCACGAGCGTCAGGCGGCCATCTGAGCGGCAGCGGACATTCTCACGGGGGCGGTGGCCACCGCAGCCGCTAACACCGATGCACATCGAAACGGTCCGGAGCGCGTCAACACGCATGCAGGCCTGAGCCTGCCGACCGCAGGCTTCCTTAAGATGAGCCACTGAAGAATCAGAGGGATCGTCAGGTGATTTCGGTTATAGTGAGGTCATGGCGTCACGGTCGGCTCAGTACACGGCCCATGTCTCCTCCCGTAGAAGTGGCGTTCACCGCCGCAGCCTCTCTTCCCGCTGGCGGACCCTACGGGCCTTCTTCCGTGCCGTAGGGAAAACCCACCCGATCCTTCGCTTCGTCATTGTGCTAGGACTGCTCCTGGGTGGGTGGCTCGCCGCGAACTGGGCCTACCATGCCGTTCACAAACCGACCGAGGTCTTGTTCCCGCTGGATCACACCTTGAACAAGAGCCCGCATGAAACCTGGCGGCAGTACGGATCGCTGTTTCGCGAACATGCCACGCCGTCCGTCGCACCCGAACTCCTTGCGGCACTGGCCCAGGTGGAGGGCGGCGGCAACCCCGTCGCACGCACCTACTGGCGCTGGCGCTGGTCGTGGAATCCGTTCGAATGGTACCGCCCGGCCTCCAGTGCGGTGGGGATGTATCAAATGACCGACGGGACGTTCCTCGCCGCCAAGCGTTATTGCATCCACGATCATGCGGTGGTGGAGGATGGCCCCTGGCACGCCCCGCGCTCCTGTTGGTTCAACAGCCTCTACACGCGTGTGCTGCCGAGCCACGCGATCGAATTGACGGCGGCCTCACTCGATCGCGACATCGCCTCGGCACTCCCCCTTCGTCGTGGGGCGCCCGCCGGCGCGCGGCAGAAACAGGACCTGGCGGCCGTGATCCATCTGTGCGGGGCCGGCGCGGGACGGGACTTTGCGGCCAGGGGCTTTCGCCTGATGCCACGCCAGACCTGCGGCGACCACGACGTGGGCACCTACCTCGGCCACGTGCGGGGACTTACGCAACAATTTGCCAGACTGGCGAGGGGCAAGAGCGCCCAGGTCACGCTGGTGAGGGCACGCTGATCCGCCGACTAGGGACCTCCCTAGTGACCTGCGACCGGCATCTGAGTTCACTCTACTCCTCACCATGATCCGGCACCCCGCACCACCGCGTTCAGTTCTCGGCCTTCTGGTATGCGCTCTGATCTGGAGCCTCATCGCTCCCACCACCACCATCGCGGAACCAGGGTCGCCGGCGGTGAACGAGACGGGCCGTTCAACAGAGTTCTACGGACCACCGGCGACAACCGAATCCGCCCCTCCCTCACAGCGACTCGACTGGGACAGCGGCCGCGGCAGAAGCTACGTCATCCCCGCCGCCGAGATCCTCACGTATATTTTCTTGCTGAATCAATACGATCGCCATTTCGTCGAACCGCGGGAGGACTATCGCACGAGCGGCAGCACGATTCGTCAGCACCTCACCGATTCGAAGTGGGTCATCGACAACGATCAATTCAAGGTGAACCAGTTCCTCCACCCCTACGGGGGGAGCGTCTATTACGGCTTGGCGCGATCTTCCGGTCTCTCGTTCTGGGAATCGTTTCTCTACAGCACGGCGGGAAGCTTTACGTGGGAAATCGGCGGAGAACGAACCAACCCTTCGATCAACGACATGATCGCCACGCCGATCGGCGGCAGTTTTCTGGGAGAGGCCCTCTTCCGAATGGCAAGCCTCGTCTTGGAAGTCGATGATGGCCGCCCGGGCTTTCTCCGCGAAGTGGCCGCCGCCGCCATCTCACCACCGACCGGGTTCAATCGGCTGGTCTTCGGCCGCCGATTCGATGCGGTCTTTCCCAGCGACAAACCGGCCACCTTCTTCCGGTTGGAAGCCGGCGGCACGCTGACATCGAGCAGTCACAACGTGGCCTCGAATGTGACGGAACATGGCGCCGTGGGCGACCTCACGCTCACCTATGGACTACCAGGCAAACAGGGCTACCACTATGCGCGGCCCTTCGACTACTTCGACTTTCACGTGACGGCCGTGACGGCCAACACGCTCGAGAGTCTCAATACTCGAGGGCTTCTGGCAGGAACGACCTACGCCTCGGGCAACCACACGCGGGGTCTCTGGGGTCTCTTCGGCGGCTACGACTATATTTCGCCGCAGGTGTTCCGGGTCTCCAGCACCGCCCTCTCGCTGGGCACCGTGTGGCAGACGTGGCTCTCGGACGGCGTCGCGTTGCAGGGGACCGCACTGGGCGGCGCAGGATATGGTGCGGCCGGCAGCATTCAACGCCGAGAGGAACGAGACTATCACTACGGCATGACCCCGCAGGCGCTGCTCGCGCTGCGGCTGATCTTCGGCGACCGAGCCATGATCGACTTTACGGGGCGAGAATATTATGTGAGCCGGGTGCTCTCACCGGAAGGCAACGGCCAGGAAAACATCATGCGCGGCGATGCCGCGTTCACGTTGCGGATCTTCGACCGGCACGGCATCGCCATCCGGTATGCCGTGGCTCAACGGAATGCCAGTTACCCGAACGTCGAATATCGCGATCAAACCGTGAGCACTGTCAGCTTGATGTACGTACTCCTGGGGGCATCCGGCTTCGGCGCAGTCGAGTGGCGTTGAGAGGCGAATAATGGCGCGCTTCCCGAGATCCGCGGCCGAACGCTCCGGCGTGAGCGAAGAGATTTGTGACGGCATCCTGTTGGAGTAGCCCCACGAGTACAGCAAGAATCTGAATACCATGCAGGCTGTTCAGAAAGGCCGCAGGAAGGACGCCGACTGAGGAGGTACATACCAAACTTTGCTTGACCCGTTCGCCCTCACAGATACTCTTGGCGAACGGATACACCCCACAAGGAGTCCCGCTATAACCATCTGCAGGTCGCAGGGAGGCGTGCGACCTAGAACGCCGCAGGCGGCCTTTCTCAACAGCCTGCTAAGAGATGCCGTGCTGTTCGCGGCCGATACGGCCATCATACCGGTTGGTGGACTTGAAGAGTTCAAAGCGGCCGTCCATCGCATACATGGCGACACGCGCGCGCAGCCCCTCCATTTCGGCGACGGTCATGGGCGTGAACCGACGGACAATCTCCAGGTTCTGCTTAAGAATTTGAGCCGAGTCGATCCCGCTTACCAACGAGGCGATCGGCAAACTCAATACGTAGCGAATCGCTTCCTGCGGCGTGACCACGCCCTGCTTGATCGGCTCGGCATTGCCGGTCACACTCTTCATCCCCAACGCACCGATTCCACGCTGCGCCAACACCGGCAACACCTCTCGCTCAAAACTGCGGTAGGTCCCATCGAACACATTCAACGGCATCTGACAGGCATCAAACGGAAAGTCGTGCGACAACATCTTGAGGTGAATCGCCGGGTGCTTGTGCCCGGTGAAGCCAATGAACCGCACCTTGCCCTGTTGCTTGGCCTCCAACAACGCATCCACTGCGCCGTGCGGCATGAAGTGCCGATCCGGATCGTCTTCGTACACGACTTCGTGGATCTGCCACAGGTCGAGATAATCGGTCTTCAATCGGCGCAGTGACTCCTCCAACTGCTGCATGGCGACGTGCTTATCCCGTCCGTGCGAGCAGACCTTGGTCATGAGGAACACCTGCTGCCGTTTCCCCTGCAGTCCTTTCCCCATCAACTCTTCGCTCCGCCCCCCGTTGTACTCCCAGGCGTTGTCGAGGAAGGTCATCCCGGCGTCGATGGCTTCGTGAAGAAGGCGTATGGCTTCACCGTCGTCGGGGTTGCGGCCCCAATGGGCGCCGCCGAAACACATTGCCGACACCTTCACTCCGGTCTTCCCCAGCGGACGGAGCGGGATCTCGCCGGTTCCTGTGCCGGATGAAGCGAGATCTGCGGCGAAAGCTTCGGCCACAGGACCGGGAGCGCCAAGGGCCATAAGCGACCCGGCTAGGCCCAGCCCTTTCAAGAGCTGACGCCGGCCGAGCGGAGTGGACCAGAGTGAGTGACGGGAGTGTGTGGGCGCCATGGACGACCTGCCCTGTTGGAGGTGGAGTGCGTAGGCTACGATTCGGCCGCGCCGATGTCAATCACGCGGGCAGGACGCGGAATCAATCTGCCTGCGTCGTTCTCGCATCACTCAGCGGCGGCGCGCCGCCGCGAGCACTGCCGCTTGATCGATGTGCAACAGATCGCCGATGCGATCAATCGACAGGTCGGCGGACGGAAAGGTCCGCAACACCTCCGGATCGGTCGCATAATGGCCCTGACGTGGAAACACCGTCGTGACCCGTTCTCCCCAATAGGCCTTCACGGCTGTGAGAATGCGCAGTTTGTCGTCGACCAGCACATAGTGGTCGGCCGGATACCGTTGCTCGACATCGTCCAGTTCTTTCTCTTTGTGAATATAGATCAGGACATGGCCTTCCACCGCCTCATACAGGCCGGAGCGATCGATCTTGCGAGGCTGGAACACCACGTCGCCGTCCGACAGGATGACGGGGTTGCTCCACTCAGCCGTCTGCCGCACCACCTCGCAGGCCTGCGGAAACAACCGTTCGGCGAACGGATAGTTCAGCAGAAACCGCGAGAGCGTGAGCAGATGTGGGTCGCGCGGATAGACCTGTCGATACCGCTGCAAGGCGCCGAGATAGTCGACGTACCCTAGCTGCGCTCGCAATTCCTCGAAGATCGCCCAGTACTGCCGTTCTCCCCTGGTGCCGATTTCTTCATCCAGGTGCCGAGTGAGGTCGGCGGCGATCCGGTCATTGTCCAGCAACGTATTGTCGACATCGAACAGTACGACCACGGTGGGTTCAGCCATGGCGTCAGCGCCTTCCGCTCCACTTCCAGTTCCTGATCTCAGGCATATCGGTCCCATGCACCTGAATATACTGTTTATGCTGCATACGCTTGTCGCGCATCTCCTGCTTCAGATAGGCGGCACGGGCACCGAGGTGCGGGACACGGTCCACGACATCGGAGACGAGATGAAAGCGGTCAAGATCGTTCAGGACCACCATGTCGAACGGCGTGGTCGTGGTGCCTTCCTCCTTGTAGCCACGGACATGCAGATGGTGATGGTTCGTCCGTCGGTAGGTCAGGCGGTGGATCAACCAGGGATACCCGTGGAACGCGAAGATGATCGGCTTGTCGGTCGTGAACAGGGCGTCGAATTCCTTCTCCGATAGGCCATGGGGATGCTCGCTGGTCGGCTGGAGCTTCATCAGATCGACCACATTGACGACGCGCACCTTCAGATTAGGCTGGGCGATGCGCAGAATCTCCACCGCCGCCAGCGTTTCCATCGTCGGCACATCGCCGCAGCAGGCCATCACCACATCAGGATCGCTCCCGCGATCGTTGCTCGCCCATTCCCAAATGCCGATGCCGGCTGTGCAGTGCAGGATGGCCGCCTCCATATCCAGCCACTGGGGCGCGGGCTGTTTGCCCGCCACCACCACGTTCACACAGTCGCGGCTGCGCAGGCAATGATCGGTCACCGACAGCAGCGTGTTCGCATCCGGCGGCAGATAGACACGAATGACCTCGGCCTTTTTATTCACCACATGGTCGATGAATCCCGGATCCTGGTGGCTGAACCCGTTGTGGTCCTGCCGCCACACATGCGAGGTCAGCAGATAGTTGAGCGACGCGATCGGCCGGCGCCAGGGGATCGCCAGCGAGGTCTTTAACCACTTCGCGTGCTGATTGAACATGGAATCGACGATATGGATGAACGCTTCGTAGCAGTTCATGAACCCGTGGCGGCCGGTCAACAGATAGCCTTCGAGCCAGCCCTGGCAGAGATGCTCGCTCAGGATCTCCATGACACGCCCGTCATGCGCCACATGTTCATCGCTCGGAAGGATCTGCTCCGTCGAACAACGGTCGGACACTTCGAACACCGCGCCCCATCGGTTCGAGGCCGTCTCATCCGGCCCGAAGAGCCGGAAATTGATCGGATTCTGTTTGAGCACATCGCGGAGAAACAGGCCTTGCACCCTGGTCGCTTCGGCCTCGTCGGCGCCGGGCTTCACAACCGGCACCGCATATTGCCGGAAATCGGGCAAATGCAGATCACGCAAGATACTGCCGCCGTTCGCGCAGGCGATGGCACCCATGCGCCGCGCCCCGACCGGCGCCAGCGACGCCAGCTCCGGCACCAGCTTCCCGGCCTCGTCGAACAGTTCCTCCGGCTGGTAACTTTTCAACCAGGCTTCCAGCAACTCGACGTGTCCGGGCTTGTCCATGTCCCCCATCGGCACCTGATGGGAACGGAAGCTGCCCTCGGTCTGCTTGCCGTCCACTTCTTTGGGACCGGTCCAGCCTTTCGGCGTCCGCAACACAATCATGGGCCATCGTGGGCGAGTGGTGAATCCCTTCGTGCGAGCCTCCTGCTGAATGCGCCCGATGATCGCCACAATGTCATCCAAGGTGGACGCCATCAGTCGATGCATGGTCGTCGGATCGTCGCCTTCCACAAAGAACGGCTGATGACCGTAGCCGATCAACAGCGCCTCCAGTTCATCCGGCGGCATCCGGGCCAGCACGGTCGGGCCGGCGATTTTGTAGCCGTTCAGATGCAGAATCGGCAGCACGGCTCCGTCCCGCACGGGGTTCAGGAATTTATTGCCGTGCCAGCTGCCCGCCAGCGGACCGGTTTCTGCTTCTCCGTCACCGATCACGCAGGCCACCAGCAACTCCGGATGATCGAACGCCGCACCATAGGCATGGGCCAACGAATAGCCCAACTCTCCGCCCTCGTGAATGGAGCCGGGCGTTTCCGGCGCGACATGGCTCGGAATGCCGCCAGGGAAGGAAAACTGTTTGAACAGACGCTGCAACCCGGCCTCATCCTGCGAAATATTCGGGTAGACCTCGCTGTAGGTCCCTTCGAGATACACATTCGCCACCAGTCCTGGCCCGCCGTGCCCCGGGCCTGCGACGTACAACACCGACAGGTCCCGCGCCTTGATGATGCGATTGAGATGGGCATAGATAAAATTCAGCCCCGGCGTCGTCCCCCAATGGCCGAGCAGGCGCGGCTTGATATGCTCCCGCTTCAACGGCTGCTTCAACAGGGGATTGTCGTATAAATAGATCTGGCCGACGGACAGGTAATTCGCCGCGCGCCAATAGGCATGGATGCGCTCCACCATCTCGGCACTCAGTGGCTGACTGACCGGCATCGTCTCGTTCATGCGTTCCCTCATTCAGGTTCGAATCGTCCGTCATGGTTCGCCGCAGCGCGATCTCCACGGCTTTCAGGCGTGATCATTCGTCTGAGCGTAGCGCCAAGAGCCGGCACACCGACCTGGCAATCTGGCCCTCCTCATCGGTCCGAATCACGCGCACGGTCACGCGGCTGTCGCGGCTCGAAATGATCGGGGCATTCGCGTGGTTGGCGGCGCGATCCAGATGGATGCCGAGAAACTCCAGGCCGTCACACATGCGCGCCCGCACGACGGCCGCATGTTCGCCGATGCCGCCGCTAAAGACAAGGTGATCCAGGCCGCCGAGCGCCGCCGCGTAGGCGCCCAGATACTTCTTTCCTTGATAACAGAACAGGGCCACGGCTTCCGCCGCGCGCACATCACGCCCCTCCTGCGCGAGGAGATCGCGGAGATCAGGACTCACTTCGGAGATCCCCAGCAAGCCCGACTCCGCATTCACCAGGTGATGGAACTGGTCGACTGTCAGGCCTTCGGTCCTAGCGAGATACGACACCAGCCCCGGGTCGAGATCGCCGGATCTGGTGCTCATCGGGAGACCGGAGGCCGGCGTGAAACCCATGCTTGTATCAATACTGCTGCCGTCCCGCACGGCGGCCATGCTGGCCCCATTGCCCAAATGGGCGAGAATCACCCTGCCGCGAGCAGCCTCACGACCGGCCAGCCGTTCCAACTCTTCCATAAGATAGGCGTAGGACAGGCCGTGGAACCCATACCGCCTGACCCCTTGCTTCTCATAGCGGCGCGGGATCGCCAGCACGCGCGCGACCGGCGGCAGATGTTGATGAAACCCCGTGTCGAAGCAGGCCACCTGCTTCGCATGGGGATAGCGGTCGGCAAAGGCCTCAATCAGCGCGAGTTCCGCCGGAAGATGCTCCGGATCATACGGGCTGAGCCGCCGCAATTCCTCAATCACCTCCGGCGAGACCACGTGCGGGTCGACATACCGATGGCCCCCGTGCACCACTCGATGACCGATAGCCTGGATTCCCGCGCCCTCTCCGGTCTCCGTTAGTCGCTTGATCAGCCATCCTGCGGCATCCGCATGGCTCAGCACCTGCGCAACACGACGCTCCTGCCGCCCGGTGCGAGGATCGGTCACAGTCACCACACCATCCGCAAGCCCGATCCGCTCGATGTGTCCCGATGCCGTTCGGACCGGCGAGTCGTCCACTCGAAACACCGCCCATTTCACACTCGACGACCCGGCGTTGACGGTCAGGATGGTAGGCGTATCGCGAACGGCTTCGGGCATGAGCGTCCTTTCCTGGACTCTCACCATAGATCGACCACAGGATCAGCGCAACCGGAAAATCCCTCAAGCCGTTATCTAGGCCTTCTGCGCAGGGGCACGTTAGGGGAAATGCTAGTTCCAGATGGAGCGTATATGCGTTATGGTATGGGATGCGTCCTCTGCTACTCAGCGTGATTCTCCTGATGCTCTCCTGGACCGAACCGATAAACCTTCTCGCGGCACCACCGTCCGCGGAACCCGCCCTGCTGGGTGGCACGATCATGTCGATCGATCAGGAGGCGTTGACGCTCACCATTCTTTTCCCCACGGGAGAATCGCGCGCCCTCACCGTTCATCACTCGCGCCTGCTGCAAGGCCTGAGCGTCGGCGACCATGTCACCGTTGAACTCAATCACGAGCACGCCGTGATCAAGCTGACGAAGCTACCGACAGACCCGGCCAACTGACGCCACTCCCCCGCCTCGAACTCATGCCTCATCCCGAATACCTGCCTGTGCCAGGCGGCCGGTGACGTTTCGAGGAGCAAGCCCCTAGGGCTCCTCTCCTTCACGCCTGTTCTCACAATCACCGATCCCGACAATCCGTCGCCCTCCTGTTCAATTGTCGGAGTGGTGGTTGACCTTGAGTTCCAGCGCTGCGTATTCTCCTGCAGCCCAGTCGACACACATGCATCCAGCTCATCCGAGCACCGCCAAAATTGCGATCAGACCTGAAGGAGGGCCGATGAATCGCTCCCGTCACCTCATGACTGCCACCATGCTCACCCTATCGATCACCAGCGCCCACGTTTCCGGACTGGTACTCGCAGCGGACCTCGATCCGGTCGTTACAGAGTCCATGGAGCGGGTCATCGAACAATACATTCGCACGCACCCCGAAGTAATTGAGCAATCCCTGCAAGCGCTGGAGGCCAGACGCGAAGCGGAAGAACGGGCCAAGCAAAAAGTCGCGCTTGCGGCACATCAACAGGAACTCGTCGACGATCCATCCTCGCCCATCAGCGGAAATGCATCCGGCAACATTACGCTCGTGGAGTTCTTCGACTATCGCTGTGGCTACTGCAAGCGGGCGGCCGGCGCCGTGACGCAATTGCAAAAGGACGATGCGCGTGTGCGCGTCGTCTATAAGGATTTTCCCATTCTCGGCGAAGCCTCCGAGCTAGCCGCCAAGGCAGCCCTCGCGTCCAAAGCCCAAGGCAAACACCAAGTGTTCCATGAAGCCTTGCTGGCATCGAAAGGCGAGATGACGAAGGAATCGATCTTGGCGATTGCACGCGACGTCGGCCTTGACACCGCCCGCCTTGAAGCCGATATGCACAACCCCGAATGGCAGAAGGTCATTGATGCCAATCGTGCGTTGGCACGCACCCTCGGCATCAGCGGCACACCCGGCTTCATTGTCGGAACGGAGTTGGTCCCGGGCGCATTAGATTTGAACGGACTGAAGGAATTGATCGCGCGCGCAGGGTCCAGACCATAAGGGCCTGTCTGGTTCGATTGGCAGGGAGTCGACACAACTGCGGGAGAGCACCTGGGCTCTCCCGCAGTCTGGTGATTAGGACCGGCACTGCATCCACACGGCGGCCTCCCTGTGAAGAGAGGCCGCCGCCGCTCACCCTATTGGATGGGGTTCGACATGCGGGAGACAATGGGATCTCCCGCCTCTGACCCCGCCCGCTTGATCGAAGGCGCCTGCTGGCTCAACGGGAGGATTCGCTGGTCATCGGTGGGCAACACCTTCAACAGACCCCATTGACCCGATTGGGCATAGGGCAATCGCTGATTGCTCCAGACATAATCACCCGGCAGACGGAAACTTCCACCTGCGGCAGGGATAAAGGCATCCAGCGTTTCCGACGCTGAGAACTCCACGACGCTGATTTGGTCGGCGCCGCGCATGAAGGGCTCAATCGGCCATTCATGTTTCTCCACACTGAACATGCCGTTCTGCTCATTGCTCGCGCCGAACACATGGATGCGCACGGGATCTCCCGCATGCGCTTCGATGAGCGGCGTGGCGATGCTCTCCGGCTTGTCCACCGAACAGGGCTGGAACACCCTGCCGAGAGTACAACCGGTCGATTCACGGAATTTATAGGGCTCCGAACGGTAATTGACGGCCGTCAGTCCCGCCGTGTTTTGCACGTAGGGCATGAAGCTCGTCCCAATGATGTTGTCTTCGTCTTGGAAGAACAGGGCCACATCGCGGTAGTTCTGGCGATGTTCATAGCCCTGAATCGTCCGATCCACAATCACATCGGCGACCCAGCTGTTCTTCGTGGAAATATCCGCACCGGTCTTCGGATCGCGATAGGTCGCCCCCTTGGGCCCGATCACAATACCGCCGTACAGTCCGTTGCGGGGATTGGTCATGACATTCCCCCAATCCCACACCAGGGACGCGGTCTCTCCAATGAACGGATCGGCATAGTAGGTATAGACGCGGCTCTCACCCGGAGCGACGGTCTGCTCGCCAGGATTGTGACCGACGTTCGCGCCCAGGGAATCCTTCGGGTCAAACGCCAGGCCCAGCGCCGAGAACGACGCCCGGCCCTGCTTCATCTTATTGCTCAGCTTCACCTTCAAACAGTCCCCGACGTTCGCGCGCAACGTCAGCGGCATCGGCTGGAGGCCGGATGCCACCGTCGCGACATCCTCATCCAAGACGTAAATCTTGGCCTCGGGGTTGACCATCTGGATGGTCCGCTCGAAATCGACCTCGATGGAATCCGGGGCCTTCGGGTTCAACTTCATCGACGGGAAATCGATCGCCGACACATTGAAACTC